>JAQICO010000437.1 GCA_027858495.1 Spirochaetaceae bacterium | reverse complement strand
CTGCAATGCCATTGGATTCTCGACAACAAAAATCGCCCGGTAAAGGGAGAGGCAGTGGTAAAGGGAAAAAAAATTATCCGTTCGGTGGATCTTCGTAGCCAGACAGTGTTTCCCCACTGTTCTCTCAAGGAATCCATGGCCCGTATATTATCCCTGGGATTGCCTGCCGTTCCTGTGGTGGACAAAGATTACTCATTTATGGGGGAGGTTTCCTATGAAACCATACAAAAAATCAGCCTCCAATAGTTTTACTAAAATACTTAAATTTTCCCTCTGGTTTCTATGGTGTAGTTTTATGCTGCTATACATATTGATTCCCCAGGTACAACAGCAAGTCCTGCATTTTTTATACCCCTCAGAGCAGCAGTTTACCCATAGTCGGGTCAGTTTAGCCTCCATGACCCTGAGCCACCTATGGCTGACCCTGACAGCCACTATGATGTCCTCGGTTTTAGGAATAGCCTTGGGAACCTTGGTTACCCGTAAAGTCGGAAAGGATTTTTTATCCCTGGTTATGGGCATGAATAGCATGGTACAAACCTTTCCCCCCACGGCAGTGGTAATTCTTGCCGTTCCTCTTTTAGGATTTGGATGGAAACCCACTCTGCTGGCACTGTTCCTCTATTCCCTATTTCCGGTGATCAGCAGCACGGTGGTGGGCTTTCAGTCGGTGGATCCTGCAGTTAAAGATGCCGCTAAAGGGATGGGGATGACACATTGGGAATCCTTAAAATTGGTGGAAATACCCCAAGCATTACCCTTTATTCTCACAGGCCTCCGCCATGCTTTTATATTGAATATTGGCACTGCATCCATTGGAGCATTGATAGGTGCAGGGGGCCTGGGTACCATTATCATCAGCGGTTTAACCCTTAGAAATTCAGCCTTGGTGTTCTCAGGAACAATAGTTGTTGTATTTCTTGCTATTCTCGGTGATAAAATTCTATCCTATAAAGGGTACAGGAGAAAATAAAATGAAAAATTATGACACCATTATCCTTGGAATAGGGCAGATCACTGGAACACTGTTGCCCTAGTTACTTAAAACAGGCCAAAAAGTAGCCATTATAGAGGGGGAATGTTGTTATTAGGAAAATCTGAAGCCGCCCAACTGTAGCTGCTGCACTTTCCTTGAAAAAAAGGGGGCTGTCGCAAAAGCCCCCTTTAACCCTGATACTGCGTTGATTTTCTGCACGGGCTACTCATGTAGTACATCTACACTGCGTTGCCGGTTCAAAAGTCGCCTTGTCTCAGAACTAAATCATGACTTTTGCGACAGCCCCAAGGAGATAGATCAACGATCCACCATATGAAAAAAGCCTTTATGGTTTTATTCTTTTAAATAGAAATAACCATAGGACAAACAAAAACAATAAACCGCCTAAAATTGAAAACACCAATGTCAGAGATATCCCCTTAGCTTTCACCGCCGGGATTGAACTTTGGGGATTCAGCTGTTCATCCAGATAGGCGCTCACCCAAACCAGGGGAGCATTCATGGCGATATTCACCCCGTTGGTGCTGCTGGAACGTGCATGGTCGTTATACCTCATCAGCCGGGTAAATGACATGGCATCGGGAATCCCCGGATCTCCGGCCTCCATATTAGCACCGGAAGCCATTACTCCCGGAGGAGGAGGCGGAAAGCCGTCGAATTTTTTATCGGCCCAATAGGGATGATAGGGATACATCAGTGAATAATCCCCATAACCCGAGATAAAACTTTTATTCCTACCGTTACGTCCCAGCAGATAGTCCATATCCATAATCATTCCATCAAGATACCTATGCTTGCCAGTCCATTGGTGGGCATAGGCAAGAACTATCATATGGTTGGCCACCTGGCCATTGGAATTAAGTGGAATGGTAAAGAGAGAAACTGCATAACCCTCTTCAAACAGTTGGTTATAAATCTCATCGGCACCCTGAATTACCAGATTTTTTATTAAATCGAGATCTCCGGAGGACAGATTATTCTCAGAAACCAGTAAAGACAACAGGGCTGCTGGAGCAGTTTCTGCCCAGGATATAGTCATATGAGCACTTTGAATCTCCTGTAAAAAATCCTCTGACATAAGGGTCGATTCAAGATAATCGCCGTATTGCTGCTCTCCGGTGGTGATAAACAACTCGGCCGCCGCCCAGAAGAATTCGTCGGACAACTTGTCATCCATATAGTTGCTGCCGCCCTCGCCGGGAGTATTCTCGAAAAGAAGCTCTGGGGTTTTCAAAGCGGCAGCCCAGGCAGTCTTAGCTGCGGCCAAAGATCGTTGAGCATAGTCACTGTCATAGGGCTCGATAAGACGGGCGAATTGAGCTGCCGTAGCCGCAAGATTAAGGGTAGCTGCGGTGGAAGGCCCATAGGCGTAACGGTCCTCCACACGTTTTGAAGCCTTCATGGGAATATTTACAGCGTAGGGTTGGTGCAGCTTATGATAAACCATTCCGGCCAGGGGCTGGCCCTGGGGAATCTGCATACCCAGAATAAAGTCCATCTCCCACTTGGCTTCGTCAAGCACATCGGGAATACCGTTTCCCCCTTCGGGAATAGCCAATAATCCATCGATAAAGACGTCGTTGTTCCGTTCATACATATTTAAGAGAGTCCAGAGAGCCGTGGCCCCATTGACCACATACTTTCCATAGTCGCTACCATCAAACCATCCATGGGCAGCATTGAGAGTGTAGTTGGATTCCGGCCATAGCCTGTCGGTGCTATCGGTACCGCTGAAGGGTTTTACCGAAGCATCGGATTCATAATAGGCGGAATGGGCCCACGGGGAACCTACAAAATTCTCTTCCACGGGAATACCACCACGGCTCATGTAGAAATAACTCATGCCATCAAATTTCAATGACTGATATAGATCATTTCTTATGTCGAAGGGATGGCTGAGCCGCTCTCCCACCCGAAGGGTATAACCCTCTCCGATTTTCTTGAATTTACTAAAATCTATGTAATGAATCGAATCGTCGGTATGATAATCGTAGCCGGCTGGCTGGGTATCTCCCTGTTCAACAACAATGCCTTCACTATCGAGCAGTTCCCAGACTAAGGGGGTATCGGTCATGGCTTCCCTGCGGTCCTTCTCGGTTTTTAAAACGGCCAATTTGGGGGTTCCCGGGAAAAAGCCAAGCTGATTCAATCGAATCCAGGGGCGTTCCTCCACGGGAACATTAATAATTTCAATGACCTCGGGGATGATATCTCGGGTGGATTCAGGAATGTCCTCCCGACCGATTTCAAAAAATACAGCCGCTCCAAAAACATGGGGATCCATCCAGGATTTATCACTGACATCGTACTTAGACCAGATCAGCTTGGTATCCCGGTCAAGAGAGCTGGCCCCGTTGGCCTGAAACTGCATGCCGAAGGTGGTACCGTGAATGGGTATGGCCAATCCTTTCATGCTGACCGCCACTTCCATGCCCCAGCCCTCATCGGTCTCAAAAACATAACCATATATATCATAATCCCCGTCTACCACTACAGCGGAACCGGTAAGGTTTAAGCCATGGGGATCTGTATTTCCTATATCCGTTGCATTGATGTTCACCTGGATGATATTTTCTTTGTACTCCCGGGCATCCATATCGCCGGAATAATTTAAAAAGAATTCAAAGGAATCTTCATTCCAGTATTCTTCCTCATGCTCACCGGCAACGATGTTTTTATCGGGCATGGTCATGTAAAAATAAAAGTTTTCCATGTCCGCACAAACGGAAAAGGTGAATTGTCCGTTATCGTCGGGCATTCCGGCAATATAGGGGCCTCGGTCAACGGTGTATTGCCGTACGCCCTCCCAATCAGAATTATCTCCATCCAGGGTGATATCCATTGGATAGGGTATATATATCACCTCGCCGTCGATACCGCCGGGGGTTAAAAACCCTCCGTACTGCGCAGTCAATCCAAAGATATTCAAAATCAGCAGGCTCAAAAAGAATGCAATTTTTTTCATATTTTTAACTCCTTGTCTGATAGGAAAATGATGAAAGATGCAAAGAATATTTCGATTAAAAATGAGTTCCTGACCTATGACTTTTTCCTGTACAACAAACCTATCTTATGGTAACTTGGTTTAATTGTCAAACTAAAGCTATTTAAAAGAGGAGTTAAAAATATGAAACGACTTGGGTTTATCCTGTTCCTGGCAATCATGGTTCTTATGGGTTGCAAATCAAAAAATATCATAGAAAACGGAAGCTTTTCCAAAGGAAGGAACCAACCGGATTCCTGGGAGCTGATGTTAGCATCGGAGGAAGAATCCTCGGTTGAACTTTCTACAGACCAGGGGATGGCCCATGTTTCTGGTATGGAAATTCCCATGGGCGATTCCTGGGAAATACAACTGATCCAGAGAGGAATAAACCTGGAACAGCAGGGTATTTATAAATTATCATTCCAGGCCCGTTCCAATGAAGAGAGAACCATGGACCTTTGGGTCTCCAGTGATGCAGAACTTAACTGGAAGGACTACGCAACCCATACCGGCCAGGGAATATTGGTCCATCTAACCCAGGAATTACAAAGCTATAGTTACGGTTTTTCCATGTCCCAAGAAGACGATCCAAAGGCTCTTATCAGTTTTTTCCTGGGCGACCAGCAGGGAGATCTATGGATTGATGATCTGGTTTTAGAAAAAATCGGTCAGGGAAGTATCACCCAACGCCCCCCCATGGAAGAGGAAACCAAAGAAACCGCCATATCTCCCTCTGAATTGATAAGAAACGGTCATTTTGATGGGAATCTTCAAGGCTGGGTACTCCAGGGAGATGTCAAACTGATAGCCCATGAGGGAGAGGTTTTTGTGGTTATCAAACCGGGAGACTCCCAGGCAGCCATGGTTCAACCCAACCTAAAATTGGAGGCCCAGCAGGATTATCTTTTCAGTTTTACCGGAAGGGGCAAACGTTCCAATGGGATCAGCTGTTCGGTGGAACTAAAGGGTGATAATGGTTCTCTGGATCTGCAGGGTTATGTTTTCAATACAGCAGAGGATTATTACAGTCTCTTTTTTAACAGCCAGGACTATTCGCAAATATCCGACCTGATAATCCACTTTGACAATCCCACAGACCAGGATGTGGTGGTATCCCTGGATAAGTTTAGCCTCCGGGCGACCTACCCCTATATGAACCCGGATCTTTCGGTGGAACAACGGGTGGACAATCTACTGAGCCTGATGAACAACTCTGAAAAGGCCGCCCAGATGGTTCAGTCTGAGAGAGCTCACATGACCCAGGGCAGAATGCAGGAATGGGGAGTGGGTTCCGTTCTATCGGGCGGAGGATCGGTTCCTCAATCCAATACCCCTGAGGGCTGGATCGAAACCTATAATGATTTCCAGAATGGAGCCATGGCTACAGGTTTATCAATTCCCTATATTTATGGAATTGATGCAGTACACGGGCATACCAATGTTCAAGGCTCCACGGGCTTTCCCCAAAATATAGGCTTGGGAGCCACCAGGAATCCTGATTTGATAGAACAGATCGGCCGGGTTACAGCAGAAGAAGTAAGGTCCACCGGATTAAACTGGACCTTCGGCCCCTGCGTGGCCGTGGGACGGGACATTCGTTGGGGAAGATTTTATGAAAGTTACGGTGAAAACCCCGAACTGCAGAGTATTTTAGCCGGCGCCTATGTCCGTGGCTTACAAGGCCCTGCAGGGACAAGAAATCAAATGGAACAGGGTCTGCTGGCCGGCTGTGCCAAACATTTTATTGGCGACGGAGGTGTGGAGTACGGTACCGGAGAGGGGGATAATCCCATCGATCGGGGAGATATCACTTACCTGACATTGAATCAGCTTAAGGAAATTCACGGAGCGGGTTACCGCGATGCTATCGATGATGGAGTTTACACCGTTATGGCCTCCTACAGCATGTTCCAGGGCCGTCATATGCATGCCTATAAAGAACTACTCACTGGGTACCTTAAGGCTCCAATTGAACAGGGAGGCCTGGGTTTTGATGGCTTTGTTGTTGGCGATTGGGATGCCATGGCCAACCTGAGTGAAATCCCGGGAGAATATCCAGAAAAGGTTATTCGTTCGTTCAATGCCGGAGTGGATATGTCCATGGAACAAAGTCGATGGGAAGAGGTTATCCATATTCTAGTTGGAGCCGTGGAAGAGGGAAGAATCAGCCAAGGGAGAATAGACGATGCAGTAAGCCGTATTCTGACTGTTAAATTTAAAATGGGACTCTTCGATAATCCCTACGCCCTAAAAGACCACATGGATTGGCTGGGTTCGGAAGAACACCGGGATGTGGCACGTCAGGCTGTCAAAGAGTCTCTGGTTCTATTGAAAAATGACGGAGCACTTCCCCTTCAGCAGGGCAGCAATGTCTATGTGGGCGGTCCTCTTGCCGACAATGTAGGCGGGCAAAATGGCGGCTGGACCATGGATTGGCAGGGAGGTCTAGACCTGGGCAGCAGCCGTTATATCCAGGGAAGCAGTATCCTGGAGGGTATTCAAATCCAGGCAGCAGCCCATGGAGGAACCGTTTATACCGACATAGAGGAAGCCCGGGGTAAGGCCGATGTAGCTGTGATAGTTGTGGGCGAAAAGCCCTATGCGGAAATGTTTGGCGATATTCCCCAAAACGGAACCCTTACCCTGGACGATGTGGAAAATGGCTTGGCCGTTGAAGGCAACCTGGAAGCCATAGAAGCTGCCAAGCAGTTGGGTATTCCCGTGGTGGTGATTCTAATATCCGGGCGCCCCATGGTGGTTACCCAGGAAATAGATAACTGGAATGCCTTTGTTGCAGCCTGGCTTCCCGGAACCCAAGGTGCAGCTATTGCCGATGTTCTTTATGGTGATGATAATTTTACCGGCCGATTACCGGTGAGCTGGCCCCGTTCGGTAGAACAACTGCCCTTGACCGTACTGGACCGGGGATACAACACAGGCCAGCGAAAGCCCCTGTTTGAATATGGTTTTGGATTGAGTTATTAAAGAATCTGGAAGAAGCGTAGTTTAATCAATTTTGATATCACAGACTTCAATTGATCCTTCTAATCCTTTTAATGTAACAGTTTCTAAATTGGTATATCTTTTAAAATCAGCTTGTTTCACTAAATTTATACTCGATTTAATCCCTGTAGAACTTTCTAACGCTTCAATTCTAAATGCCGCATTAACAGTTGTTCCAAGAATATCCTTTGACCCATAATCGTTATGCCCAATTTCAGAAAAAAACAGACTTCCATGATGCAGACCATTTGATATTTCTTGAATCATTATTTTTTTTGCTTGCGTTCAATAAAGAGCTGGTTGAATTGTAGCAGCTGCGGAACAAGCAAAGACCTATTAATCGTTGTTTATTTCTCAATCAGACTTATTTCAATTCAACCACTTCAAATATTTTCCCGCATTGGGAACACTCCTTGTGGTGGATATTAAGAACACCCTTACATTCTGGACACTTCAGCCTTTTTTTTTCGAATCTTAAATAGTAATCCATTCCTTTTTCATTAATAACTTTCATATTATTGATTAAACTCTCTTTGTATCTGGTTCTATAACTCTTATCTAGTCGCTTTATTAAAACACAAGGATAATCAGGACACTCAGAGCAAAATATGACGCTCTTCTCATTGGCACAGTCTTTTATTTTACATTTCCTGCAATGTTCCGGTTTTCCTTCATCACTTAGACGACAACCGAGACATGGTTTTTTCTTTTTATGATGAACATAGCAATATGAACAATTCATACCACATAGAGCTATCATCTTCTCTTCAGAATTAGTAATTTGCATCAAAACCACCTCTATTTTTTAAACCTATTGAGAAATAAATTATGCCTAACGAATCATATATGATCAATCTCATCCTTTCAATTCATTTTCCCTGAACCATTCTCCCATCGTGATATTGCTTGTGGGATAATTTGCAGAGCATTTGCAATCTCCAGTTGTGTAAGTCTTTGCTTCTGTCTTAATGCTTGAATTCTCTTTCAAACTTCAATATTCATATTCATATTTCAATTGTATCATTTACCTTATAGAAAGCAATAAATCTATGCTTGCGTTCAATAAAGTGCTGGTTGAATTAGGCTTAATTTATGGTCTCTGGTGTACCAATAAAAGGTAGTAACCCCTCTGCAAATATCTGGGCATTCTGCAAATCTTCAGAATTGGGTCTCCCCTTATTTATCCCACCGAAAAGAATCAAAAAACTGTTTCTATTGAAACC
>JAQICO010000328.1 GCA_027858495.1 Spirochaetaceae bacterium | reverse complement strand
TGGGTCATTATGTTCTGGACTTACAGGACGGACTTGTTTTTTCGGAAGATTTTTCCCCGGAAGAAATAACAAAAAAAGACGATGAGTTTCTGGTCTCCCTTCCTCAATGGACCTCTGCTCAGGGGTTTCAGTTGATGGAAAAATTTGCATTGTGCTGCAGAGACAGCCTTTTAAGGCAAGAATTAAAAAGTATTCTGCATTCCGGCCGTGGTGTTTTTAGAAAATTCAAGGATCTCATAAACCATAGACCCCATTGGCAGAGACGATGGTTGCGTTTTAAAAGTCGTGAAATGGAACAAATGATTCTTCATTGGCTTCAGGAGTATAAAGATTATTTAGAACTAAGCCATCTTACAGAAGAGCCTGAAAATTTAGATGATTTAATAAAAAGTGATTTTACTCTTCAATGGGATGATTCCTCAAAACTGGAAGAGATTCGGAGGCTGGATTATGATATTTGGAGTGATTTTTATCCTCAGGTCCCTGAGAGTTATATCGAATTATTAAATAGGCGGTATAGGGGGAATTGTCCATTAATCATCGATGAAAAAAACCATGTTATTTCTCTCCAAGATCTAGATGGACAACTGGTTGCCTTTTTAACTTTTCAGCAAATGGATAAAGAATTGATTTTACTGAGAAGTATATTCACACTGGAAGCTTTTCGGGGATTAGGCTTGGCTAGTTTGCTTCTTGAAGAATTTACGGGAAGCCTTGATTCCGAGGATGTCTATATTGAAATATCTCCCCAAATAGATCCATTGGAGAATTTTTTTAAACAGAGGGGGCTACAAAAGACCGATCAAGGACCTCTATGGATGAAAGGATAAAATAAATCATTTTTTCATACATAGAATTAGCTTAGCTTCTTTAGTCTTTCGTTTTGGATTGGTTCGTTTTTTGTATTCATTTCCAGTAATGTTTCCATCACTTTATCGACTACATGTTGTCGAGAGTCTGAACCTTCCGGAGCTGTTTCTTGCCATTCTTTCCTAATCGTCCTAGCTCTTAAAGGTTTAGAAACTGTAAATAATAATACATCCTTTGATAGTTTATCCTGAGACATATCTTCACTTTCGCTGGGTTTAAGAGTATTTCCATTAATTGAAATGAAACTTACATAATCAAAGGTTTTAAGATAAGAAAAGATTTCTCTGACACCCTTTCTAGAATCAGGAACCCAAGGACGATATCTAGTTCCCGCCGGAAACACCAGAATTATTCGTCCATGATGTTTTCGGTGGGTTAATTCTTTTATGGCCGCATGATTGATAGGAACGCTTATTTCTTGGATTCTCTTTTTTTCTTCAGGATCACTCACCTGATCTATCGATCTACTTGGATATATAATAATGGTTTCATAGGATCTGGTAAATGCGGAGGTTATTCGACTGCCTTCGCTAAGCTTCATCCCTTGAAGGGGTAACATGGATTTCGCTATTTCCGGTCCAAGTTCCTCGTCTTTTTCAACTAATCTATAAAGACCTGGATAGTCAAAGTTACTGTAATGCTCCACCAAAAGAAGGCAGGCCTTACCCTGTTTGCTATAATTATATAATTCTTGAAGATTTTCTTTATTCTGTATTTCACTTCCAGGAAGCATTACTTGATCTAGAACGGCACCAATAATCTGGCGATTTTCATGATTGCCCTGACGGTATACATTGGCAGAAGAAAACGTATAATCTCCGGTAAGATTTTTATGCATTTCTTCTATTTGTTCTTTAAAATCGGCTACGGTCATTTTAACTCCGGTGGAATTATATTTAAAAGTTATTACCTTTAATTCCGTTGGATAATAGTATAAACCATATTAATGTATTGTGGACAGTTCTTTCTTTTGAATTTGGAAGCTCAGGGAACAATTACAGCGGAAACTTCTTCTCCATAGGGATTAATCTGTACGTTACGATTTTGTGGATCTAGACTTTGAATTCCGTTAATAAAGAAGCTGTAATGATGAATCCCCTGGCCAAGTCTAAGTGTCGAAACATAGTGTCCAGGAGTTTTCTCTTCCATTTTAATCATATAAGGATCCCAATGATTAAAGTCTCCCGCTAGGTATATCAACTGGTCGTTTTCGGCATCCAAAGAAAATTCCACCCAACCCTCATCCATAACTTGAGGGGTTGGAAAGGCTGGACGGTGATTTCTTGGAATATTGACTCTGGAAATAACAATCCCACTGCTATCTATCCATTGTTCTTCAGCCTGCGGATCATACTGCCAAATCCCATCAACAATAATTCTATAATCCAGGAACTCCCGCTGAGGGGTATCCATCAATAAAAAAAACAAACCTCTTTCATTTCGTTGGAAATGATGTATTCTTTTATAGTCCTCATAGGCAAAACTAATTCCCACATGACGGGTATCCGCTTCGGGTTCTACTGTAAAAAGTATTTGATTGAAGTGAAAAATCGGGCTTTGTGCTTCTTCTAGGTTAATAATCTTAAGATGCAGCTCTATGTCGTTAATGGACCAAAGCCTGCTGAGTGATAGTAGAACTAAAGCTATAATAGTGTAAAAGCGCATTTTCATATTTCCTTATCTTTATTTTCGGTATAAGATAAACTAGCTTTACCCTTTATTATTTGCGATTTAGAACCGAAAATTTCTATATAGGTGAATCATGCCCGATATTAAATCTGTTGATCGATTACAGGATAGTATTAATCAGCTGGGAAACGAGCCTGCCATTTTAGAAGAGGCAGGAATGATCCTGGAACGAATTAGCCCTCCTCAGAATACTGTAGATGCAGAAATGGACTCATTGTTAGATCCATCTGATGATGGTGAAGAGACTAATTTGGATGACCTTCTATCCAGAGATGTTATTGACGAAAAGGAAATTTTCTCAGATCTAGATGAAGTGCCTCAAAATATGATGGTTGACAACCTTGGACTTCCAGAGGGAACATTGGAGCTAGACGAAGACGATAAGCAGGAATTAGAGACGGAAGATCTTCTTCGTGATATTGATAATATCCCTCAGGAATCCTCCAAGGATTCGTCCGAATTGGATACATTAGAAGATTTAGGACTTTCAGATCTTTTAGAGGATGCCGACGATCAGAAAAATTCTGGCGGTCTTGAAGATGTGGACGGTCTGGAAGATGTGGACGGTCTGGATGATGTGGACGGTCTGGAAGATGTGGACAGTCTGGAAGATGTGGACAGTCTGGATG
>JAQICO010000122.1 GCA_027858495.1 Spirochaetaceae bacterium | reverse complement strand
AAATAAACCTTCCCGGAGAAGTTTGGAATATCTCGGCCAGTTTGTGAGCTGTGGTTTTACTGATGCCCCTGGTACCTTTTTCCATTGAAGAAACATTCTGTTTCACCATCCCCAGTTTCTCAGCCAAGTCGACCTGACTCAATTCTGCTCTCTTTCGGTAACGCTTAAGAGTAGATCCCGGAGTAGATTTTTGCTCTCTTTTCTTATAACAATCCGTTTCTGTTATGTCCTGGTATGCTTCATCATTTTCAATAATGTCAACTTTTTTATAATGATCCTTGAGGAAGCTTAATAGTTCTTCGGGGATCGTATCACCCGAAATCTCAATATGGGGCTTGTTCACGACTGCCAGCATAATAAACCTCCAATGTCATGGTGTTGTCTTTGTTTTCTTTCCAACAAGCCACCCAGTGATAACTGAGATGGCAGTGGTAAGTTTTTTTCTTTTCATCCAAAGGGCTGAAATTGGGCCAACCCTTTTGTATAGGTCCTGTTTCTTTCAGGTCCTTCACCAGATCAAAAAAATCGTCCTGACGTGCCTTGGGCATCTTTTTTACATTCTTCAGGGCTTTATTTTTGATCATAACAGTGTACATAATTCATTGTAACCTATAATTGGTTACTCGTCAATTTATTACCGGCCTAATATCGACGCTGAACCAGTCCCCTTCAGTGCAGGTTAGCTCAGCATTATTTCCTTCATCTACCTCAATTGCATAATTGTAATTACAGTGATATAATTATAGTATGTTCTTTGAATGGGATGAAGATAAAAACAGTATCAACAAGATAAAGCATAAAATCTCATTTCAAGAAGCTACCTATGTGTTTGCCGATCCTTATGCGGTAACCCGTAATGATGATACAGAAAATGAGCATCGTGAGCAGATCATAGGACAGATTGGCGGAACCCTGTTGGCTCTGGTGGTTTTTACCACACGAAACAAGCAGGGAGCCGATGTAATTAGATTGATCTCCGCCCGAAAAGCGACATCGGCGGAAAGGAGGAAGTATGCATCAGGAAAATGGTTTTAAGCCTATGGATGAAAAAATGAAGGAAAGGCTTGCTACTCTTGCCTCCATGCCTGACTCCGAGATAGATACCAGCGACATAAAGGAATGGACAGACGAGGACTTTGCTCAAGCCCGTCCTTTTCACGAGATCTATAAGCCCAAAAAGGAGCAGATTACTACCCGTATTGATGCGGATATTCTTGTGTGGTTGAAAAGTCACGGGAAAGGCTATCAGACGCTTCTTAACGATCTTTTAAGAAAGGAAATGATAGAAGAACTACAGGGGTCTGCGTAAGTCTAAGAGTTTTCTTTGAGACCTATGCTGATAATAGATTTGGAGCCGAAAGAATCAGGGTATAGAGTAAAAGGCAGGTATATCAAAAAATAAAGGAACGTCCTTTTTGATGTGCCTGCCTTTTACTCTCATAACCAATATCGGCTCCTAGACTTTAAAAGAGCCTGACGCCAGAGCTGGGTTGGGCTGTTTGGGGAGGCGCCAGCTTGGATGTGTGACCTAATATCGCCGTTGAAACTGTCATCTTGTGGTGCATCGAGTAGGATGAGGCTTTCGCCTCCGTCCTCTCACAGAACCGTACTGTACGGGTCCGTCCGTACACGGCTCCTCATGTAGAGAATATTCAATCCCTAATATTACAGAAATACCAAAACAATATATTGACCTAAATCATCCAGAAAATACCAACATCCTGTCGCAGACTTTTGCAAATTAAGTAAGCATCGTTTTTGACCAGAAAGGAATTCACTTCTTTTCCAATATCTCTTTGATTACCTTATATCCATGGAATTAGAGAAACCTAATTGGTTAAGAGTAAAACTCAGCGACTCCCCAGAATATAGACAAGTGCAAAGGATTATTCAAGAAAAGAAAATCCATACCGTCTGCCAGGAGGCACGCTGCCCCAATATGGCCGAATGCTGGGGAACCCACCGCACCGCATCCTTTATGATTTTGGGAGACACCTGCACCCGGCGATGTCGGTTCTGCAATGTCAAAACCGGCCTTCCCGGCCCGGTGGATCTTCAAGAACCTCAACGAGTTGCCCAGGCTGTTAAAGATTTAGAACTGGCCCATGTGGTAATAACCATGGTTAACCGAGACGACCTGGACCACGGTGGGTCATTACAGATGGCTCAAACCGTGGAAGGAATTCGCAAAATTCTTCCGGAATGTACCGTGGAACTGCTCAGTTCAGACATGATGGGCCGACGGGATAACATCGCACGAATGGTGGAAGCCAAACCTGCCATCCTCAGTCATAACATAGAAACAGTCCAACGGCTGACTCCCCAGGTCCGCTCCCGGTCGGATTACCGTCGATCTTTGGAATTCTTAAAGATTGTAAAGGAATTTGACCCGGCCATGAAAACCAAATCCAGTATGATGCTGGGTCTGGGCGAAGAGCAGGACGAAATTGTTCAATCCATGAAAGATCTCCGTGACCAAGGAGTAACCATCCTCAATATAGGCCAATATCTTCAGCCCAGCCCGACCCATCTACCGGTACAAAAATATTGGACGCCCAAGGAATTTTGGGAATTGCGTAGCATTGCCCTGGAACTTGATTTTGAACATGTGGAGTCCGCTCCTCTGGTGCGTTCCAGTTATCATGCGGCTCAGCAGGTGGAAGAGATGGCCTCCAAGATTGTCAAAAAGATCTCTTAATGTTCCCATAACCTGACATAGGGAATTCATATATTTACCTTCCGGAAATCTACATCATCCCACAGAACAGAGTATATAAAGGGCGTTATACCAGACAAAGGGATACTTGAAGGTCCAAAATTTTTTTGACCGCCCAAAATAGTAAAGACTTTTCCCCAGTTCTCTATGATAAATCAAGGGTTCTATAGCCCTGCGGATAAGTCCTTCATTTCCATATCCCATAATATCCTGCAAATAGGCGAGTTTTGCCCAGGGTTCCCCAAACGACTAGACCTGCAGCACCCCTTTGTCTTACATCTTCTTCGGCCGCCTTCAAGAGAGTCTTTCCCACTCCCTTTTTTCTCTGTTGACCTGCTTGATTTCTTTTTTTGGGAGGAATCCAGATGCATTGAACAAAATACAGATTCTCTCCTTGAGCCGTGGATTCTTCAATGGGCAGATACTGGATCATCCCGATATTAGAGCCATCGGCTAATCGGGCTATCTTTGCACCAAAGTCATTATCTTTACGTTTTTTAAGCCATTGAGCCTTTTTGTCACCTGCCTGGTGGATTGTCTCATCCTCCGGGGTAAGACAGCAGCAAAAGTCCTCAAAGTTCTGCTCTGATAAATCTACAATTTCAAAATCCTTGGCCATATCATCCTCCTAAATAATTCTCCATGAATAAAAACGATTTATGGATTCTTCAATATCTCTTCCCAAAAGGGTTTAGATCGTTGGGTTATTTCTTTATCCCAGGTAAAAAAGCTTTCTTTAAATTGAGGGGCGGCCCAATCCTGAGGCAAAAAAACCTCGGGCAGCAGTGGATCTTTAAAGATCAGCGGAACCATTTCATTTCCCATGGAAATACGCTGCACCAAGGCCTGGGGGGGATTCAGCTGGGTTATGCACTTCATACTGTGCTGAATTACAATGGTGGCCTGCTGGTATTCCTTTTGTAAAGCAGGAATTTTCCACAAGCGTTGAACCTCCCGGTCAGTAAAGGCCTGCTGGGGCATAAAACTCATTAATCGTCCCAATTTTTTATACTCCGGATTTTGCAGAACCTGGGGAATCTGCTCATCCTCCGATTGAGGCCTAATCCAGAAGCCCTTGTACCAGGGGGTAAATCGGTAAGCCTGTAATTTATTCCTCAGGGAATGACGTTTATGATTATCCGAAGTGGAAAAGACAAAACCCCACCATTGCCCCTTCCACGAAGTCCAATGGGCCGTTTTAAAACTTCTCGATACATTACTGCCAATGCGCTGCCCCTTGGCCGAAAGGCCGTAAAAAGAGGTTCGGGCGGCCTTACGCTGCCCTAGAAAGCCCTGCTTCACCCTGCGGGATAACCAGGTTCGCAGACTACTGTCACTCACCGAAAAAGGGGCGCTCAAAGCCAGTAGTTGAGCCAAGGAGTATTCCTTTTTTCCAAAACTGAGGATTAATCCCTCAAGGATTTCGCTTTCTTTCATGTCACACTCAATTAATTAGTATAAATTATATGTGCCATTAGTCAAATTCAATTTCTTTGTTCCATAACTGAAATGAAAAATGGATTAATACCAACCCTTGAATGATTCAAAGGAAATGCCTACATTCATGGAATGTTAAAGTATATTTGGCAATCCTACCTTTCCATGGCACCCTTCCTGGTCTTCGGTTTTTTCCTTGCGGGGGTGCTGCATGTACTTATAAAGAGAGAAGTCATTTTAAAACATTTAGGAGAACAAAATGCTTTATCGGTGTTAAAAGCCGGCCTGATTGGAGTTCCCCTGCCCCTTTGTTCCTGTAGCGTGATACCCACTGCGGTGGCCCTGAGAAAACAAGGAGCCTCCCCTGCTGCTGTGATGGCCTTTCTAATATCCACTCCAATGACCGGTTTGGACAGCATTTTGGCGACCTATGGGATTATGGGTCTTTTTATAGCCCTCTATAGGGCGGTGATAGCTTTGTTGATGGGATTGTTCGGGGGGATTTTCGCCCTTTTTTTACCCCATGGAAAGATTGAGATTGAGAATATTGAAACGGAGGAATGTGGTTGCTCAACTCAAGAAAGCAACTGTAATGATTCCTGCGGATGCAGCTCTATGGAGGAACAAAAGGAAAGGCATTGGTTCTCTCGCATATTGCTCTATGGTTTTGATGAATTACTGGGAGATATCGCCAGACCATTGCTCATTGGCATTTTTCTCTCAGGACTCTTAGCATGGCTAATTCCTGAAGATCTTTTTACCCAGTTTGAATTGCCCAAGATATTCCAAATGGGCCTAATGGTTCTGATTGGCATCCCCCTATACATCTGTGCCACCAGTTCCCTGCCCTTGGCAGCTGTTTTAATGCTCAAAGGACTCTCCCCGGGTGTGGTATTTGTTTTCTTAGCTGCAGGACCGGCCACCAACGCCGCCACTATGACCACCATAAGCAGCACCTTCGGCAAGAAATTCTTCACCCTTTATTTAGCCAGTATCATAGCCGGTGCCATTTCTGCTGGATTACTGCTGGATTATCTAATAGTCCGATGGGGGATTTCCATTCCCATAAACTCCTTGGCCCATAATGAGCGGGGACAGTGGATAGCCCTAGCCTCTGCCATTCTACTAGCGGCAGCATTGATTCGTGTTCTCTGGAAACAGGTGAAAAAAAAGTAGCTGGACAAAAAAAAACCGGGCCTCTCGGCCCGGAAAAAAATGGAGTCTCTTTATTTAAAAGTGTTTAAGGTGCTCAATAAAAATAAACATTATCAATATAAAAACCGCTTGGAACCTGAGTGCCAGTACCCAAGTATTCATTAAATGTAATAGCTGTAATACTGCTCAGATCGGCATTTCCTGTTCCTGCAAAATTAAAATCACTGATAAGCATAGAAACATTGACCCACTCATCGGGAGTCGAGTCCGTAATCTGATAGGTGTTTTTACTGGAATCATCCGACTGAATCTCAACTTTAAATGTATTGGGGGTAACACCATCAGGACCTGCTGATTGAGCGGCATTTCCCGTGCTATAAACATCAAAGTGCACCATAGTTTTGCCAGTAAGATCGGTTGGACTAAGATTTAACGAGATCCTATTTGCTACTGGAGAACAGGCAAATTTCCACATATCGTTTGAATCCACAGTAATTACAGACTGCTCAATAGTACCTTCAAGTATGGTAAAATCAACAATAGATGCTTGTACCGCCCCTGCAGGCAGTGCTGTATCGCTATAGATGACAACAGCAGAGTCGAGCTCAGCTTCTGTTGGAATTGGAGCTGGCGTTGCAGGAACACTCATAGGAGGTGCAACAACAACAGTTCTTATTTTCTCTAAGGCAATCTTTCCACTGGAATCTGTAACGTTATAGGTTACATAATATGTACCTTCTTCGGAAGTATCTATTACATCGCCAACGGTGACAATGCTTGAAGTCATATCCCCTTCCTCAAGGTCAGAAGCCGTAGCGCCTTCATCATCGTAGGTGGTACCTACAACTACAGCAACACTGTAATTACCCAGGATGGTAATTACTGGAGCGGATTGATCAATTTCAGGGACTTTCGCTACATTAAAGGCTATAGTAGCTGCGGCTAAAACTCCAACAGCAGCATCAACTTCTGCTTGGGATGCAGCAGAATCACTTACACCTTGAGCTACTCCAATGGCTGCTCGATATATATTTGCATCATCCAGTGATATCTGTCCGGGGAATCCACCGACTCCGGTACTATTGACCAGGCTATTGGCAGCTTCTATAGCGGCATCCAATACTGACGTATCCCACGGACTGGGAATATCCTGGATAATTGCTGCTTGAAAAACAACTTGAGCTGCAATTAGGTTCGTATAGGCTGTATTAATCTCTGCTTCAGTGCAAGCAGAATTATCTCTTACGGCCATTGCTGCAATAATAACATCGGAAAATGCAACCGAGGCGGCACTTGAGACCTGGCCTACTGCGGTTCCTACACCTGTGTCTGCCTTTAAATTATCCGCTGTAGTAATAGCAGATGACAATGTTGACAAATCAACTTCTGTCACCTGGGTGTCTCCATCGTCAACAACAGTACCACTGGATGGATTATCGCAGGAAGCGAATACCAATAAAAACATAAAAACAAAGGCCGATAAGCCTTTTACTATTAGATTATTCTTTCTCATTATTTTATTTTTCTCCTAAATTAAAATTAAAAATATATAGCTTTTGGGATCCTCCCCTAAATTTTGGAAAGATCAAAAACTATTTGAATCTTTAACCGGAAGATGCCACCCGCCATAAAGGGTCGTTTGTTTCCACCGTCATCTATCATAATAACCCTATTTCAGCAGAAGGTCAATAATTTTCTATGTTTTCTTATTCGTTGCGCGGTAAGTGTTTAAATAATATTGCAAATTTATTTTTCGGGAGACACTTCAATTTTGTAGCCAGTCAAAGTGATTCGGAAACCCTGTATCGCGCTTTTTTGTTTCCTTAATATCCCAAC
>JAQICO010000430.1 GCA_027858495.1 Spirochaetaceae bacterium | reverse complement strand
ATGTTCTTTTTATTCCTTTTGAAAATGGAAAACCATCGGGAGAACCAGAAGAATTTTTATCGGGTTTTATTGCAAATATTGAAAAACAAGAAGTGCATGGCAGACCTGTAGGTCTTCTTGTTTTGCCAGATGGTTCTATGCTGCTTACAGATGACAAAACCAATACTATCTGGAGAATCAGTACTGAATAAATGAAACATAAGGAGACAAAGAGGAGACAATTCTGTGATTGCGTTTTGAAGGGTACCATGTCTCTGTACACAAGTGTATTTAAGGCTATAACATCATTCTCACATAAAGCATTCAAGTTAGATATAGAATCTAGAGTGTTCGATCCAGAGGTTTTAAATCGGCGAAAACCCAGGGGACAAGCTCTGCGACAGTAGGGTGAGGAAGGACCGTTTCCTGAAGTCTTGTATAGGGCAGTCCTGCCTGCATGGCCAGTGCGAGTATCCCAATGACCTCATCTCCTCCGACACCAAATACCGTCGCTCCCAGAATCAGCTTACTTTCCTCTTCCACAATAACTTTAATAATTCCGCTCTTCTCGTCTTTCTCTCTGGCTCTGCTGATGGTATCCATTTTTTTTGTTGCCATGAGAACTTTTTCCCCCAAACTTCCTGCTTCCTGTTCAGACATTCCGACCCTGGCAAGTGGCGGATCAATAAACATGGAATAAATTTTGATTCTGTCACGGATTTTTCTTTCCCCACCCTTTAAATGGTCCAAAAACACCTGACCGTCATTAACCGATGTATGAGTGAAAGCACCCCGTCCATTTACATCTCCCAGGGCGTATATATGAGGAACCGAGGTTTGGCCAACTTCATTAACATTAATAAAACCTCCCTTGTCTACATCTACCCCTGCGGCCTTAAGATTCAGCATATCTGTGTTCGGCACCCGGCCGATGGCAATCAGAACATGGGCTGCTGACAGTGAATCTTTTTTTCCCGCTTCTATATAATCAACTCTTACGCCTTCGTTAGTCTTTTCCAATCCCAGTATTTCCGTGTTTACGTGGAAATCAATTCCTTCTGCCTTAAGTAATTCATCGGCTATTTGACTTATATCAGAATCTTCCTTAGAAGCAATACGTTCGCCCTTTTCTAAAACAGTTACCCTGCTGCCTAATCTGCGAAAAGCCTGGGCAAATTCCAGCCCGATATAGGAGCCCCCTATGACTAACAGATGTTCAGGAAGTTTCTCCAGAGAAAGAATACCCTTGTTATCAAGCCATGACACTGTGTCAATTCCCGATATTTTCGGTTTTCTGGATCTTGTTCCGGTATGAATTATTATTTTTTTACCATGCAGAGTGTCAGGACCAACTTTAAGGGTATGTTCATCAAGGAAGGATGCCTCTCCCGGATAAAAATCAGTAACCTTCTTCAGCCAGGATTTTAAGCCATCACTTGCCGGAAGTCGAATGTCATTAATCCTTTTCATAATTTTACCGAAATCAACAGTAATAACTGTAACATCTATCCCGAAATCACTACCCCTCCGTGCCATGTGTGCAGCTCTAGCACTGGCGATTAACGTTTTTGTGGGAGTACATCCCCAATTAACACAGGAACCTCCCACCTTATCAGATTCAACTACTGCAATCTTTAATTTCATATTGAGCAGTTCCGGCAGTATTGTAGCGGTAGCCTGACCGGTACCTATTATAATAATGTCATAAGTCTTCATAATTCCTCCTAATTAAATTCCAATGGATTTATCCATACAACAAAAGTTATTCAAATTTCCGATCTTCGTCTGTGCTCTACCGCACAGACGAAGGATATCAATTTAGTTATGTTATTTGATGTATTGTTCATTAAGTGAGAAAATAATGGATAGCATGAAGTATGCAGAGAGGAGAATAAAATGCCAACATACCAGTATTTAATCATTGGCGGCTAAGATTAACGAGATAACCTAAGGAAAATCTGTTATGAACGATAAAAAGGTAAAAGTGGCCATTATAGGAGCTGGAACAGCGGGTTTATCGGCCTTTAAAGAGGTATACAAGGTAACTCCGGACTGTGTTCTGGTTAACGGCGGGCCATACGGAACAACCTGCGCACGGGTTGGCTGTATGCCCTCAAAAGTTTTCATCCAAATTGCCAACAATTTTCATAATCGCCACTCTTTTAAACAGCAAGGGATAAATAATAGCGATAAATTGACTCTGGATAAAGTAGAAATGATGAAATATGTTCGTTCATTAAGGGACTCTTTTGTCAGCGGTGTTCTTAAATCAATTGGGAAAATTGGTGATAAAAATATTGAAGGTTTTGCTCGATTCGTTGAACCTAACGTTCTGGTCGTTGAAGGAAGAAAGGTTATTGCTGACACTATTATCATTGCGAATGGTTCTTCTCCTACTATTCCAAAGCTTTGGCAAGATTACAGGGATAAAATCATTACAACAGATGATATATTTGAACAAGAAATTCTTCATGATGATATGGCTGTTATTGGTGCGGGTGCTATAGGGCTTGAGTTAGGATTAGCTTTAAGTCGCATGGATATCAATGTCACCATGGCTGAAGGAACTGAATTTATCGGAGGATTAAGTGATCCGGTTGTTAATCAGTACGCTGTAAATACAATAAAAGAAGATTTAAACCTATATACTGGTCATATGGCTAATCTTTCATATACTGACAATGATCTCGAATTATCGTGCAAGCAGGAAAAATGTATAGTTAATAAAGCTCTGGTCGCTATAGGACGAAAACCTAATATTCACAATTTAGGACTTGAGAACATAGGTATTGAGTTGAATGAAAAAGGCATTCCCGAAGTCGATTATAATACCTTACAAATAAAAAATGTACCTATTTTTATAGCCGGGGATGTCAATGGACACAGGCCTATTCTGCATGAAGCTGCTGACGAAGGAAGGATTGCCGGATATAACGCAGTACGCTCAAAAGCTCAATGTTTTAGACGACGAACGTCCTTGTCCATAGCCTTTACGGAACCGCAAATTGTAATCGCAGGAAAACGATATAAGGAAATTGAGAAACTGCCCCACATTATTGGAGCGACAACTTTTGATAATCAAAGCCGTTCCCGTATTATGCATAAGAATAAAGGTATTCTTCGGATTTATGCCGAACCTCAATGGGGTAAACTCTTAGGCGCTGAAATGATGGTACCGGAAGGAGAATATATCGGGCATTTATTAGCATGGGCTATTCAAAAAGAATTGACGGCTTTTGAAGTGCTTAATATGCCCTTTTACCATCCCACGGTTTTAGAAGGATTACGATCCGCTATAAGGGATTTAGCATCAAAAGTTAAAAACCATACACAGAAATTTGAATTAGCACCTTGTGATTGATTACCCTTTGATTGTTTTAGCTAGAGGAGGTGGACAATGTTACAAAGTACAACTGAAATACTGAGGAAGAAATCGGGAAATTTAAATAAATAAAAGATAGGAGACAATATACTATGACAAGCTACCAGTATCTGATCATCGGCGGTGGGATGACCGCAGCCGCAGCTGTGGACGGCATCCGCGAAGTGGACTCAACCGGCTCAATCGGCCTGATCTGCGAGGAGATGGACGCGCCGTACGAACGTCCCCCTCTCTCGAAAGCGCTGTGGACGGGAAAGCCCTTGGACAGTATCTGGCGAAAGTCTGCGAACAAGGCGGCTAAGCTTCATCTTGGTTGTGTTGTCAAAGAAATCGATCCCGAACAAAACCGTATTACCGACAGCAATGGAGATGTATTCACTTACCGGAAACTCTTGTTTGCCACAGGTGGCACAACCCGGAGGCTTCCTTTTGGTGGAGACGAGATCGTCTACTTCCGCACCATATCGGATTACCGCCGTCTCCGTGCGCTTACCGAAAAGGGGCAGAAGTTTGCCGTGATCGGCGGTGGTTTCATCGGATCGGAAATCGCTGCGGCTTTGACGCTAAACGGGAAAGAGGTGGTGATAATCTTTCCTGGAAATAATATTTGCGATCGCATATTTCCGCGACCCCTTGCTCAGTTTGTGTCCAACTACTACAAGCAAAAAGGTGTTGAGGTGTTAGCAGGCGAGAAGATTACCGGGCTGGAAACGCGTGAGAATCGGTATATTCTGAAGACGAGTTCTGGCCGGGAAATTGAGGTGGACGGCGTTGTAGCAGGCGTTGGTATCGAGCCGAATATTGCGCTTGCCCACACAGCCGGGATCGATGTGGAAGACGGCATTATCGTGGACAAGTTCCTTTGCACTAGCCATTCAGATATCTATGCGGCAGGAGATGTTGCCGCATTTCATAACCCAGCTTTGGGAAAGCGTATCCGAGTTGAACACGAGGACGCTGCCAATTCCATGGGGCGGTTGGCGGGCCGGAATATGGCGGGCAAGTCCGAGCCTTATGATCTCCTGCCATTTTTTTATTCCGACATGTTCGATTTGGGATACGAAGCCGTAGGCGAAGTAGACTCAAGGCTGGAAACCTTTACTGACTGGACGCGACCCAATGTCGAAGGCGTTGTCTACTACCTTCAGAACTCCCGGGTGCGAGGTGTGCTGCTGTGGAATGTGTGGGATCAGGTAGAGGCGGCCCGCCAATTGATCGCTGACCCCGGTCCGTTCACGGCCGAGGATCTTAAGGGGTGGTTGCCGGCCAAAAATCAGGAGAAGCAAGCATAAAGGGATAGTGCTATCCAATCGACGCAAGCGTAAATTAAATTCTACAGCTGTTGAATTCCTTTGATTATTTGAATTCTGTATTTTCAAAAAGTCCCATTGGTGAAGAAAGAAGCTGATAGGCAACCTTCTTCTACCATGGAATCTTAAAGAAAATGTCACAGCGGATCAGCTGCCTGTGTTTATTTGACGGTAACTTTTATTCGATGCTACCGAATTCTTTTTCAGACTTTTCCCATGCATCACTGAGATTCTTGTATGCATCTGAAAACCCGTTCCTCGTATGCACCCAGGCATCAGCGGTACTGGTTTCCAATCTGCCGTACCATTCTGCCACCTCAGTTCTTTGGTTACGCGCCGCTTTCAGGTTGGCCCGGGCATTTTCACGTGCTGCATTGTTCATTTGATCCCAGTTATTGTCGATACGTGTTTCCAATTCATCGATACGTTTATCCAGTTTGTCTACAGCCGTTCTGGCTCTCTCAATCGCTTCGTCCTGCTGGTCGGCTGTATAGGCCCCAAGCGACTGAATCAAATCCTGCGTTTCTTGTTTGACTTCTTCTATCGACGTTTCGTCTTCCGATGAATCTGTACAGCCAATTAACGGCATTAAAACCATGGCGGTTAACATCCATATCAGAATAGAATGGTTTGCTTTTCTTTTTTTCATTTGTCACCTCTTTTTTCCTAATTTGATTCGCTATTGCTGGTATTCGTTCCGGATTTTTTACAACCATACGCAGCAAATCCTTTTATAACTGTTTCTAGCATAAAGTTAATCAGCTTTTCTGTTGCCGTCTGTTCGATAGCGCACAGACGAAAGAATATTATATGAATACATTTGAATCATGTTCAATGATGTTAGAGTAAGTGGAAATAATCAAAAAAGCGGTTCTCCCAACCTGGGTACAGTTGTCTCTGTTCGCGGCAGCGTCGTCGATATACGCTTTGATAATCACCTGCCTGCTATATATTCTCTATTGCACTGCAACCAGGGGAAGATTGCCATAGAAGTTTTGAAGCAGCTGGACGAACACCTGGTTCGGGGAATCGCACTGACTCCTACCCAAGGGCTTGCCCGCGGGGCTGAAGTGGAAGATTCCGGCGGAACCCTAATGGCCCCCATTGGAAAAGGGATTCTCTCCCGCATGTTCGATGTTTTTGGAAACGCTATAGATCGAAAGGCCGAACCAGAGGATATCAAATGGAAATCGGTCCATCAGCCGCCGCCAGCCCTGGAAAGACTTTCTACCTCCTCGGAGATTTTCGAAACGGGCATCAAAGTCATAGATGTGCTGGTCCCCCTCGAACGGGGCGGCAAGGCTGGACTCTTCGGTGGTGCCGGCGTTGGAAAAACGGTCCTTCTTACAGAAATGATTCACAATATGATAGGACATCAGGAAGGTGTAAGTATTTTCTGCGGTATCGGCGAACGATGCCGGGAAGGGGAAGAACTCTACCGGGAGATGAAGGATGCCGGTGTACTGCCCCACATGGTGATGGTCTTCGCCCAGATGAACGAACCGCCGGGAAGCCGCTTCCGTGTAGGCCATTCGGCACTCACCATGGCAGAATATTTTCGTGACGAGGAACACCGGGATGTACTGCTCCTGGTGGACAATATTTTCCGTTTCATCCAGGCGGGTTCCGAAGTATCCGGTTTAATGGGGCAGATGCCTTCCCGGTTGGGTTACCAGCCCACTATGGGTACCGAATTGGCTCAATTGGAAGAGCGGATTGCCAATACCGATACCGGGGCTATAACGTCTATACAGGCCGTATACGTTCCCGCTGACGATTTTACCGATCCCGCAGCCGTTCATACCTTCTCCCACCTTTCGGCTTCCATCGTACTCTCCCGCAAACGGGCGAGCCAGGGACTCTATCCGGCAATCGACCCCTTACAATCCAGTTCTAAAATGGCAACGCCCGGAATCATCGGCCAGCGGCATTACAGCCTGGCCCAGGAAATCCGGAGCACCCTTGCCCATTACGAAGGCCTTAAGGATATCATCGCCATGTTGGGGCTGGAACAGCTGTCCTCTCAAGACCGAATGGTGGTTGTTCGGGCCCGGCAGCTGGAGCGTTTCCTTACACAGTCCTTTTTCACAACAGAGAAATTCACCGGCCTCAGCGGAAAGCTGGTCAGCCTTTCAGATTCTCTGGACGGCTGTGAAAGGATTTTACAGGACGAATTCAAAGACTACCCGGAAAGTGCCTTTTATATGATAGGCGGAATAGGTGAAATAAAGAAGAAAACAGAACAGGAGCTTACCAATGCCTGAAAATACACTGATAGATCTTAAGATTCTATTGCCCTTCTGTGTGTTGACAACTGAAAAAGCCGTCTTGCGTATGGTTGTCGAGACCCAGGCAGGTTCCATGGGGATTCTTCCTCATAGAATGGACTTTGTAGCTGCCCTTATCCCAGGGATACTGGTCTATGAAATTCAGGGAAAAGGTGAAGCTTACCTTGCACTGGATGAAGGAATTATGATCAAGACCGGTTTTAATGTTATCGTTTCTGTACGCAACGCAGTGGAAGGAAGGGACATTGAAACCCTGCAAGAGACGGTGGAGAGGGATTTCATGGCCCAAGACGAGCAGGAAGAAAAGGTCCGCGAGGTGATGGCTAAAATGGAGAGCGCTTTCATCCATCGAATAGCCGCATTCAGTCATGAATAAGCATGATAAAAGCTCCTTGAGACAGGAGATCCAGGACAAGGCTTTACGTAAGCTCAGGGCGAAACGCAGGGGCACGCAGAGTGTCTGGTTTGGTTTGGGGATGATGGGGCTGATCGGCTGGTCCGTGACGATTCCGACGGTTCTGGGAGCGGCCCTTGGTTATTGGATCGATAACCGCTTTCCGGGAAGTTATTCCTGGACCCTGACGATTTTGCTTATTGGTTTGGCTGTGGGCTGTGTTAATGCCTGGCACTGGATAAGCAAAGAAAAAGCAGAAATGGAAGAGGAGGAAATCGATGATTGACATTGCTTCAACGGTTGAGGTTTTAATGGTGGGACTCTTGCTTGGTGCTTTCTTTTTCGGTGGTCTATTTTGGACGATTAAGCGTGGGCTTTCGTCCCAACGGCCCACATTCTGGTTCCTTGGAAGCTGGTTGATACGTATTTCAGTGGCCACATTGGTATTCTACTTTATCTCAGAAGGGAGATGGGAGCGGCTGTTAATCTGTTTAGGTGGATTCCTGACCGCACGCTTCGTTTTAAACCAATTTACCCGCAATGCAGAAAAGCAGATGGGAACCAAACAGGAGTTGGGTGATGCGCCTTAGTCCCGATGAGCTCATATTTTTGGATTACGGCTTCGTAAAACTCAACGCCACCATAGTCTACACCTGGGGCTTGATGCTAATCCTGGTGGTGGGCTCAATGATCATCACCCGAAAATTGTCTGTTACCCAAACAAGATCCCGTTGGCAGAACCTTCTAGAAATCCTGATCACAGGAATCGAAAAACAAATCGAAGAGGTCGGTCTTCCCCATCCCAGAAAATACATCAATTTCCTGGGTACGCTTTTCCTTTTCATTGCCTCTGCCAGCCTGTTCACCATCATTCCCGGCTACGAGCCGCCTACGGGCTCTCTTTCCACCACGGTCACTCTGGCACTGGGCGTATTTATTGCCGTACCCTATTTTGGTATAACGGAACAGGGCCTGGGTCATTACCTCAAAACCTACATCAAACCGACATTCATCATGCTCCCCTTTAATCTCATCAGCGAGCTTTCGCGAACATTGGCTCTGGCCGTGCGTCTGTTCGGAAACATGATGAGCGGAGCGATGATTATCGGGATTCTGCTAACCATTTCACCTTTCATCTTTCCCATCATCATGACCATGCTGGGTTTGCTCACTGGAATGGTACAAGCCTACATTTTCAGTATTCTGGCGGCGGTGTATATCGCTGCCGCGACACGGGTCCGCAAACCAAAAGCGGAAACCGCCAAAGCATAAAAGGAGAAACATATGGACAGTATGACCATTATCGCTGTAGCTTCGATCATCGTTGCAGGTATCACTACCGGATTCGGAACCATGGGACCCGCATTGGGAGAAGGCAGAGCCGTGGCCAAGGCCTTGAGTTCTCTGGCGCAGCAACCCGATGCATCAGCCACCATAACCAGAACCTTGTTCGTCGGCCTCGCCATGATCGAATCAACCGCTATTTACTGTTTTGTAGTGTCCATGATCCTGATCTTCGCCAACCCCTTCTGGAATCATGTCATCACTGTCGCAGGGAACTAAGGCTATGACAATCGATTGGTTCACCGTTATAGCCCAGGCGGTCAACTTCCTGGTTCTGCTTTGGTTGATGAAGCGCTTTCTTTATAAGCCGGTCCTCCATGCCATCGACCAGCGGGAGAAGGGGATTGCCGAGGAATTGAGTAAGGCCGAAACGCAAAAAGGCGAGGCTCAAAAACAGAAGGAAGAGTATGACCAGAAGAAAGAAGATTTAAACCGGCAAAGTGCTGTTTTTCTCAAGAAAGCTCAAGAGGATGGGCAGGCGGAAAGGCAGCGGCTTCTGGAAGAGGCACGGGATGCAGCGGAAGTCTTGAGTACGAAACGGCATGAGGCCTTGGTCATGGAAGAAAAAAGCTTGCGAAATGAGGTCAATCAACGGATTCAGAAGGAGGCTCTGGCCATCGCACGAAAGGTTTTGAAGGACCTTGCTGGAGCGAGCTTGGAAGAACAGATGGTGGGTGTTTTCACACAGTGTCTGGGGAATCTGGACGATATGGAAATAAAAACTCTGACCACCGCTCTGAAAACGCAGCCGGGAAAAATTACCCTTCGAACGGCCTTTGATATTTCTCGGGAGCTACAGATCACTATCGAGGATTCTATCCAAAAAATCGTCCAAAGGAAACCGGAAGTAAACTTCGAGGCCGTCCCGGAATTGATAAGCGGGATAGAACTCAGTGTGAATGGACAAAAAATGTCCTGGAGTGTTGCCGACTATTTATCTTCACTGTCAGAAGGGTTCGAGGACCTTCTGAAAGTGAAAGTCCGATGACCATCAATTCAAAAAGCCTTCAGGGCTATTATGACAAAGCCTTCACCGAAATGGATCATATACGTAAAGCCTTCCACCCGCGGCTCGACCTAAAAGAAACGGGTACCATTATTGAAGTATCCACGGGTATAGCCAAAGTATCGGGACTCCCCGGAGTCGGCTTCGAGGAGCTGATTCGCTTTCCCGGTGATGTGCTGGGAATAGCCTTCAATGTAGACGAGGAAGAGATCGGAGTGGTACTGCTCGGAGAATACCAGAACCTGCAAGCGGGAGACGAAGTTCGACGTACCGGGCGGGTTATGGATGTCACCGTGGGTGATGCCTTACTCGGCAGGGTTATCGATCCCCTCGGACGGCCCTTGGACAGCAAAGGTTCTCTTGCCACCGATGAACGTTTGCCCATCGAGCGTCCTGCTGCGCAAATCATGGACCGCGCTCCCGTCACGGAGCCCCTTTCCACAGGACTCAAAGTCATCGATGCACTGATCCCCATCGGCCGTGGTCAGCGTGAGCTGATACTGGGCGACCGGCAAACAGGCAAAACGGCTATTGCCATCGACACCATCCTGAACCAGAAAGACAGGGGAGTATTGTGCGTTTACTGTGCCATAGGCCAGAGAGCATCGGCTGTAGCAAAAACCATAGCGGTTCTCCAGGAGAAAGGAGCCATGGAATACACTGTCCTTGTTGTGACCGAGGGTAACGATCCGCCGGGACTCACCTACATTGCCCCCTATGCTGCAACCAGCATCGCGGAAGCTTTTATGGAAAAGGGTCGTGATGTTTTGATCGTCTATGACGACCTGACTAACCACGCCCGCTGCTACCGTGAGCTATCTCTTTTACTGCGTCGGCCGCCCGGTCGTGAAGCCTTTCCCGGAGACATCTTTTATATCCATTCACGCCTGCTTGAACGTTCTACGCGGCTTCGCGAAGAACTTGGCGGCGGATCTCTCACTGCCTTACCCATCATTGAGACAGAGGCACAGAATATTTCGGCCTATATACCAACCAATCTCATTTCTATTACCGACGGACAGATTTACCTATCCCCCGTACTATTTGAATTGGGGATTCTTCCCGCGGTAGATGTGGGTAAATCCGTGTCCCGTGTGGGGGGAAAAGCCCAACATGCTGCCTATCGTGCCGTAGCAGGAGACCTTAAGCTCGCCTATGCACAATTTGAAGAGCTGGAAACTTTTTCCCGCTTTGGAGCCCGCATGGACGAGGAGACCAAATCGACCATTGAGCATGGCAAGCGAATCCGAGCCTGGCTCAAGCAACCCGAATTTACTCCGGTCACCGTGGCCGAGCAAATCCTTTTGCTTCTCGCTCTGACGGAAAACCTCATGGACAGCGTGCCTGTCGAAAGTATGAGGGATGCGGAAAGCCGACTACATCAATCGATTAAAGATCTGCCAGAGGAATTGCGCAATAGCCTGGAAGCTGCAGATGAACTAAATAACAAAGATCAAGAAGCGATCATCGCCATTGCCAGGAAGACCCTTGCGGACTTCCATCTCAAGGAGGAATAGAATGAAATCTATGGAAATGAAATTAAGTCATGAAAAAATCGCAGTCCTGGAATCCGTCGATAGCGGGCCCTGCCTCTCACTTTATCAAGAAACACATCGTACCAGTCCCGACAACATACAAGATCCGATTCGATTTCGGAACCTCGTAAAAGGGCTTAAAGAATCACTTAAAGAGAAGTACCCCGAGGCAAAACAGGGGGCTTTTTTTAAAGATTTGGACTCATTGGCAAACAATCCAGAATTCTGGGCGCATAACTTGGATGGATTAGCGGTACTGGTCGGAGCTGGCCAATTCCATGTGTTCCGCCTTCAACGGACGGTGTCTGAATTAGCCGTAGTTGAAAATGTCTTTTTCCTGAGACCTTTACGCCGCTATCTGCAATCTGTTGATCGTTTCCAGATACTTGGACTGGGCTCTCAGGAACTCCAGCTCTTCGAAGGAAACCGCAATAGTCTGGATAAGATCATCGCTGAACCAGAAGTACCTATCACGATAACTGCGGCGCTGGGTGAAGAACTGGCAGAAATCGAAACCTCACAATCCTCCCATTCAGGTCTCGGTCCAGGGACCATTCCCTCTCATTATGGCTACAGCGACAAACAAAATGAAATCGATATAGACACGGAGAAATACTTCAGGGCGGTGGACAAAGCGGTGTTGAGACATCATTCCAATCCTTCCGCTCTGCCTTTGATATTGGCTTGTTTGCCCGAGCACCAGCAGCTTTTTCATCGGATCAGCAATAATCCCTTTCTACAGGAGGATGGGCTTGGAATCAACCCGGAAGCCTTGTCACTTAAGGATCTTAAGGAGCGTGCCTGGAAATTTATGGAACCCAAATACCTGAAGAAAATGACAATACTGGCAGAGGACTTCATTGCAGCTAAAGCGAAGGGATTGGGCAGTGACGATATAGCTCTGATCACCAAAGCCGCCGCAGATGGAAGGGTCGAAACCCTATTGCTCGAAGCGGATCGCCTGGACGAGGAGGAAAGCGTAAAAGGGATTGAAGACCTTTCCGAGCTGGTAGGAAAGATGGGCGGTCTAGTCCAGATCATTCCGGCTGAGCATATGCCAGGAAAGACCGGGGTGGTTGCATCCTATCGGTATTAGAAGATTGTTAAAAAAACACCCTTTTCGATATCCTCAGATTCATCGATTAGACAGGGATAATACATGAGCAACACCAATGCGAGTCTCCGCCGAAAAATAGAGGGTGCCAAAGATCTCCGGTCAGTCGTTCGTACCATGAAGGCAGTAGCGGCTTCCAGCATCGGACAATACGAGAACTCGGTGCGGGCAGTGGGCGATTACTATCGATCGGTGGAATTAGGCCTTGGTGCTTGCCTCAGGGGTAAAAAGCAGGGGAATCCCTTTACGGGGAATAAGCAGCAATCTGTGTCGATAGACGCGGTTGTCTTCGGTTCTGATCAGGGCTTAGTAGGCCAATTTAACGATATCATTGCCGATTTTGCATTTAAGACGCTCTCAGAGCAACCGGGGGATTCCCGGATCTGGGCAGTGGGCGAACGCGTTTACCATCGTTTGATCGATTATGGTCTCCCTGTTCTCACTCTTTTCAAACTGCCTGCTTCCATCAAAGGCATCACAGCACTTGTGGGGCAAATCCTGATGGAGAGTGAAAACCTCCGCAGCAGGGACGAAGCTTCTGAGCTATATCTTTTTTACAATCGCCCCAAGTCCGCGGCAGTTTATTCCCCCATAGCGCAACGGCTTCTGCCCTTAGATCAACAGTGGCTAAGTAGTCTGAGCGAGGCTCCCTGGCCCTCAAAAAGGTTTGCCCAGGTGATCGGAGAGAGTACAGAGACTCTGGCAGCCCTGATCAACGAATACCTTTTCGTCTCTATTTTCCGAGGCTGTGCGGAGTCCCTGGCAAGCGAGAACGCCAGCCGTCTAGCGGCCATGCAACGGGCAGATCAGAATATCAGCGAACTACTGACGGACCTGAATGGAACCTTCCATAGATTGCGTAAGGAAGGCATCGACGAAGAACTTTTTGATGTAATCGCAGCCTTTGATTTGCTTAAGGAAGATTCGCGATAAAAAGAATGAATGTGGAAAAGTAATATTCTCTATCAAATGAATTTACGTCGGAAATGGCTGTCTATAACAAATGGAACTTAGCTTCTATATGCATTCCTAACATGGTTTTCCATGGATTAATACTGGTCAGCCTCCAATGGATTTTGGTTTAATGTTGTATTTAACAGCTTTTTCTTTATCTTCTGGATGCTGCTCTTTGCGGTTAAATGGCGGGATTTTAAGTAGGGATGGGGGAATTGACCGCTGAAATCGCTGTAAATGTGGAAAGGATGAATATGGGAAGGGGAAATAACCACGGAAAGTGCTGTAAAAGTGGAAAAGAGGGATGTGGGAAGGGAGGAATGA
>JAQICO010000318.1 GCA_027858495.1 Spirochaetaceae bacterium | reverse complement strand
TTCGGTGGCAAAAAGAGCCAGACCGGCATTTAATGCAACATCTGCTTTGTCCCTCAAGGACTGCTTATGGGTAGCAGCATAAAAATGGAGAGAATAGGCCACATTGTCAAAGCCAGTGATAGGATCTGCGGCGGCGATATCCACATCTTGGGACCAGGTAGGGCTTCCCACCACCACAATATTGTCTGCCCCTTCAGCTCGAATCGCCCCAATGACCGCTTCAGCATACCCCTTTACCTCTGGCCATGTTTCATAGTCCGGTTCATTGAAAATCTCAAATATTACATTGGGAGAGTCTTTATACCGCTGAGCCATTTCCTGAAAAAAAGCAATGGATTGACTCTGATGGGCCACCGCATCATGATCATGCCAATCGATAATCACATAAATGCCATTATCAATGGCAGCATCAACCACGGTAATCACTCGGGCCTTTTCTGCATCAGGATTGTCCAGATAACCACCGGAATCAACCCCCATGGCAGCTCTTAAAATAGTACAACCCCAATCCTCAACCATATTGTCCACCACAGAGGCGTTCCAAAAGGATGTAGACCACTGACTCCAAAAAAAACTCATTCCCTTGAACTGAACAATTTGATCTGAAGCATCGAGAATCCTATTCCCCGAAACCTTCAGCATACCATGCAAAGCCACCGGACTATCGGCAGCGGCGCGCATCTGTGACGTTTGATTATCTTGATCCCCCGATGGATTTAAACCAGCAGAACAGGTGGCAAACAAGATGGCCAAAGCCAACACCAGACCACACTTCAAACAATTCTTCATATAATATCCTCCTAATGAAAAAAAGACCGAGAGCTAACCGGCCACCCTCATTATGGGGTGGAGAATCAAAATCGGCTATGAACTTTTTGGACAAGGAAGATAAACTTTTAGGCCAATTTAAATTTGTAAAATAAATAATAGGAAACCCATTGTAGATCCCTCAAAATAAGCGTATATATATGGAGGAAAAAGCCACCGTGTTTAACTAGGATCAGCTGAACTGTTTTAAAAGGCTTTTATAAAAAGAGGCTTATGATGGGAAAACTTTTTTCTCCTAAATTATTTTCTATTCTGAAAACGGGTATAAGCAAAAAACAAATAATAAAAGATATTCTCTCTGGGATTGTAGTTGGTATACTGGCGATGCCCTTGGCAATTGCTTTTGCTGTTGCCTCGGGAGTCTCGCCAGAAAAGGGTATAATAACAGGTATTGTTGCAGGCCTAATTATTGCGATACTGGGGGGCAGCCGGGTACAGATTGGCGGCCCAACAGGTGCTTTTGTAATTGTCGTATATGGCATAGTCCAAAGATATGGGCTTCAGGGATTATTTTATTCAACCATATTAGCTGGAATTATTCTTGTTGCTTTTGGGATACTAAAACTTGGGAGTCTATTAAAATATATACCACATCCCCTGGTGGTTGGATTTACCAGCGGCATAGCCTTGGTAATTTTTTCAACCCAAATAAAAGATGCCCTAGGCTTACCCCTCTCAGACATACCCGCCGAGTTCATTGGGAAATGGACCATATATTGGCAAAATATCAATCAGATTAACATTGTGGCTCTTTTAATTACCTGTTCAACCATTTTCATTTCAATTTTTTTTGCAAAAATTACAAAGAAAATACCCGGATCCTTTCTAGCAATACTCATTACGAGTTTAGTAGTACAAATATTTAAATTACCCGTAGAAACCATAGGCTCATTATTTGGAGAAATTCCTCATAGTTTCAATTTACAGATACCACCATTGGATATGAAATTAGCGTTGTCCTACATTCAACCTGCAATGGTTATTGCTATACTTGGAGGTATAGAATCCCTACTCTCTGCTACGGTATCAGATGGTATGATCACCGGAAATCACAGATCCAATACGGAACTCATTGCTCAGGGAATAGCCAATATTGTTACCCCCTTCTTTGGAGGCATACCAGCAACTGGAGCCATAGCTAGAACTGCAGCCAATGTAAAAAATGGAGGCCGGACCCCCATCGCAGGAATTGTACACTCCCTAACATTATTATCCATCATGCTATTTTTAGGACAATGGGCCAAGTTCATTCCAATGTCCTGCTTAGCAGGTATCTTAATCATTGTAGCTTATAACATGAGTGAATGGCGCTCTTTCGGATCCATTTTAAAAGGAAATATATTTGATAAAATAATCCTTATTACCACATTTTTATTGACCGTATTTATTGATTTAGTGGTTGCTATTGAAGTTGGCGTAGTCCTATCCAGTCTTCTTTTTATGAAACGAATGTCCGATATCGCTGAGAAACGAATTGATAATTTCATTGATTCTGATGTTATTGAAGATTATTCCAGCCTACCACAAGCCTTAGGAGTATATGAAATAAGTGGACCCCTATTTTTCGCCTCCGCACGACGATATACAGAATTGATAAAAGAAGTTGGAATCAAAAACAAAATTGTAATAATCCGGATGCGTCATGTAGCATTCATTGATCAAACAGGATTACAATCCTTATTAAAGAC
>JAQICO010000066.1 GCA_027858495.1 Spirochaetaceae bacterium | reverse complement strand
CCTAGGATTTTATAATATTTTTAAAATTTCCGCTTAAACTTCGACCTTCTTAACCACAATACCATCCACTTCATCCAGGGATTTTAGTAAGTCTGAAACCTCTTCGCCTTCAACTTCTAAAACAATAAGACCGGTGGATGAACAGGCCTGGGAAGGTAAATCGTGCAGGCCTAAACGTACTTTAATGGCGCAACCGTATTTGGTTAAAATATCCTGCACCTCAATGGCCTTTCGCTCCCTGCCATCAACCTTGATTACAATCAGGGTATAATCCATGTAAAACCTCCTAAATTCTTATATATCATTATTGAAGGCCCTTTGTAGGATGTCAAATCTATTCCTCAGCCCAAACACAGGTTATGGCGGAATTTGCAGGAAGAACCAAGGTTAAACTCATATTATTCCATAGAACAACTTGGGTTATTTCGGAGTAGTATTTATTAAAGAGTACCAGAACCCTGGAGTCATCGGGATTAATAATAGCTGCGCTCTGAATCTTTTGTGCCGGATCTTCTGAAGCAACGGCTACCGCACCTTGCTGAATAAACTTTGAAAAATGCCCCAGGGAATACCAGCTGGGACGATTTGGAAAAACCTGAGTCCCCCCTGCAGTATCAATTTGAACCAATCCAAAGTTAGCGCTGTTATCAAAGACAATGGGGCCGTTAGATTCGTCCAATGCGATATTCCACCAGATAATGGATTTTGACCAATTATTCATGATATCGATCCCCTGATTCATGCTGTATATGAAGTTGGCGGAAAAACTGCCATGGCCTATCCAGTTGCCCATGCTTCCCTCGGTAAACCATATATCCTTATCTGGAAACTGTTCTTTTACATGAGACATGACCCCGGCGGTTCCACCATAATAATGCCAGGCAGAACCTGCTATATATGGAGATGCAGTAGGGTCTGACAATGTCTGAATCGCAAGATCTGGCCTATCCCAATTATGGTCATAACATAGAATTTTCACATGGAGATCAGCCTCTTCCAGGGCGGGGCCAAGGTAAGAGCCAATAAATAAAGCCTCTTCCCGGGGAGTTAATACCATTCCGGAATAACTGGAAGGTGCATAATTCACTTCATTTTGTATTGTCACGGCATAGACGGGAATTCCCTCAGATTGGTAGGCTTGAATGAATCTTACAAAATACTGGGCATAGACCTCATAACAATCCTCTCTTAGCTGCCCGCCCTCTGCACCTATCATGCTGTTGCCCATTTTCATCCAGGCGGGGGGGCTCCATGGACTGGCCATTATTTTCAATTGGGGATTGATTTCCAGGGCTTGCTGTAAATAAGGGATAATATATTGCTGATCCCCTTCTATGGAGAATTTTTCCAGCTCAAAATCCTCTTCCCCCGGTTCTAAATCATCATAGCTATAGGTGGATAGGGCAAAATCCGGAGAACCCATGGGCTGCCTTAAAAAACTAATCCCGATGCCCGCTTCCCGATCAAAGAGTTGCAACATCAATTGATCCTGCTTGTCCTGAGGCAAAAAGCTGATAGCATAACCCGAAGATTCAGTAAAGGAAGCTCCAAAGCCGTCAATTAACTGATATCTTTCATTCTCGTTAATCGTTAATGCAGAGGATTCTCTAGGACCTCTAGTAAAAAAAACATCGCCCTGCCGTTCCAACAAAACACTTTCATCGGCACGGGTCATCCAAATTTCAACGGGAAGGGATTTTGAGGCACAGGATGAAAGAGCTGCTAAGACTATCAAGGCTAGTAAGACTAGACATCGAAAAGACTTCTTTGGATTATTCATTATTTATCCTTTTATTACGCAGAGGTCTGCATATTAATAAGAATATCATCGAAACGATCAACAGGAAATCAAAATATAAAAGTTCATTTGAAAAGATCAGAAAAAAGGACAGCGATTCCTCGGGTTTTACTAAAGATTAGAGAACAAAACATTGACAATGAAAACAAAGCCAAGCAGAATGATTTTATGAATAAACTAATACAATTATCTTTAGCTTTTTTAGTAATGGCAAGCTGTGTTTCAATCCCCAAGGAAGAGCAGCCTGGAGAACCCTGGGAATTGGTCTGGAATGATGAGTTCGACAATACCGGTTTACCAGACCCTGAAAAATGGGGTTATGAATATTGGCCTCCCTATATGGTGAATGGAGAATTTCAATCCTACCAAGGAAAACGACTGGAAAATACCCGGGTGGAAGATGGAAATCTGATTATTGAAGCGAGACTTGACAGATATAACGGATCCAAATACTCCTCTGCAAGAATGCACACAAGAGACAGGGGCGAATGGCTCTATGGAAGAATTGAAGTTAAAGCCATACTACCTGAAGGCACAGGAACATGGCCCGCGATTTGGATGCTACCGGTGGATGATCAAATAAACGGCCTAGGCTGGCCTGCCTCTGGAGAAATCGACATAATGGAGCATGTGGGATTCGACCAGGACAATGTACATGCCAGTATACACACCAATGACTATAATTGGCCCTCGGGGACTCAAAGTTCCAGCGGACAATACATAGAGGGAGTAGCCGAAGGTTTTCATCTTTATGTCTTAGAATGGTCTCCAGAGAAGCTAGATGTACTAGTGGATGATGAAATTATCCATACTTATGAGAATGAAGGACGTTGGCAGGCTTGGCCCTTTGACAACCCCTTTTATCTTATACTCAATATCGCCATAGGTGGAAATTGGGGCGGACAAGAGGGCGTTGATGAGTCGATTTTCCCTCAGCAGATGGTAGTTGTTTACGTAAGGGTTTATCAGAATCCTGCATTATATTAATTTCTTAGATCTGATTAAGTAGATGAAGGATAACTTAGAAATCCTTCATCTACAGTTGCAGAAATTGCTCCTATTCTTCCAGCAGATCCTTCAGATTCTCTTCACTGGGAATTAAAAAAGATTTGCCCTGCCGTTCTAAAATACCCTGATCCACCAATTCTCCCAGACTGCGAGATAGAGATGGCCTGGAGACGCTGAAAAGCTCTGCCAGGGTCTCAATTTTTAAGGGAAGTTTAATGGTGGAACTGCGCTGCCGACTCATTTGATCTAAAAAATACAGGGCTATTTTCTGCTGGATATTGTTGAACTGATAGAGTCTGATTTTCTCCGATAAAAAGGTCACCTTATCGCCCGAATCCCTCAAAAACCGCTGAAGAATATGAGAATCCGAGGAAAGCAGATTAAGGGCATCCTTCTGAGATAAAGAAAGAATTTCAGAATCCTCCAACGCGGTGAGCTGCACGGGCAGATAATTCTCCGAGGCAAATACCAGAGGCCCGGCAATTACTGTTGGGGCGGTAAGGGTTTCCACCTTGAGCACCTTACCCTTGATGCTGACAAACTCCGCGGACAGCTGTCCCTTCAGCAGAAACATCATGTCATCCAGGGGGTCTCCGCGAAAGGCAACCAGGCGCTCTTTTTTAAAGCTCTTCAGCCGGTTGGGAAGCCGCTCCAGCAAAGAAGTCAGACTGGGTAAGTTAATCCCTTCAAAGAGAGGACATTGGAGAAGTTTATTCTGAGTTTGTTGGTCCATGGGGGAATTCTAGGCCCTTTGAGTTAAAAATGCAATGTATGGAATAGGACTTTACATCCAGGCTTACCCATGGGAGAATAATTGAAGAGAGACTAAAATGATAAAAAACCATAACAGTCCAAAGGCCCAGCAGATCCTCGAAGAATTATCCGCCTCAAGGTATGCCGATCAGGGAATTCAAAGCACCTTTTTTATCCCTTCCAAGGGCTATTGGACCGGCTGCTTCGGATATTCCACCACCGAGCCTAAAAAAACCATAAAAGATTCCACCCTCTTTGGAATTGGAAGCCTGACCAAAACCATCACAGCCATGACCACCCTAAGGCTCATAGAAATGGGTAAATTAAGTATAGAGGATAAAATTTCCCAATATTTAGACGCAGACTTGGGCTTAATATATTCCGATAAAACGACCATTAGACATTTGTTAAATCACACAAGCGATCTGCCGGATTATTCAAAAAACGAAGAATTATGGACCAGCTGTTTTGAAAATTTGGATAAAGCCATGGGCCTTAATGAATTGATCTCATGGATCAACGCTTCTCCAAGGGATAATGTATTTGGAGAATTTCATTATAATGGATCGAACTACTATATTCTTGGAATCATTCTAAAAAAACGGCTGGGGGTGACTTCCCTTTCGGAGGTATATTCTCAACAGATTTTTCAACCCTTCAAACTGAAAAACAGCTTTATCGCCGTGGAAGACAGTCTGCCGCTGAACCGGGAATTATGCTGCGACCTGATTGAGCAGGGAAAATCAGTTTACTCCATTCCCGGCGGAGGGGGACAAATTTTATCCAACAGTTTTGACCTAACCAGTCTTTTGCACCAGTTTTTTAATTCTGATTTTCTGAGCAGAGAAACTAAAGATAAGATGTTAACTTTCAACCAGGAGAATTACGGCTTGGGGATTCAAAAGATTCCCTTTGCCAACAGAGATTTCTACGGCCACGATGGTGCCATACCCTATTCCAGCGGAATGTTTTTTCACCATCCCGAATCCAATATCACCGGCTCTTTTCTATGCACCACCATAGAGAGACAGTATGCCTTTTTAGATGTGATGGAAGAGATCTTTGGGTATTTTGTGAATTAGGAGTTTTTACTTGATTGAGATAGGATGTGTAGCACATTTTCATTATTCCTATGAAGATGAGGTTCTTTTCGACAATGAGTTCGATTTTAAAATACTCCAGATCTGGTATGACCGAGAAGGAATTTCTCTTACATGCCAGGGTGATCCAATTACCAAAATCAAAGAAATGAACTATCCTGCAATAATTCATGCCGTTCTTGATATAAATGAAATGGAAGAGCATATTCCAAAACTTGTGAATATACTAACGGAGCTTGATCATAGGGAATTGATTATTCACCCTGTCTGCAAAAGTGAAACAGCAAGTTCTGAAACTATAAAAAAAT
>JAQICO010000138.1 GCA_027858495.1 Spirochaetaceae bacterium | reverse complement strand
TAATATGTTAAAACGCACAGGATTTACCGATATAGAACTGTTTCACCAGCATAAACTGGAATTCCAGGAGCAGCGGCAGACCCCATGGGCGCCCTACCAGTCGTTGGAACATTTTTTAGATCCCCATGATGTAAGCAAGACCGTAGAAGGATATCCGGCGCCGGTACGTATTTATATACGGGCTACCAAAAAATAGTAAAACAGCCTTAAATCGGTAAAAAACGTGAATAAGAAAAAAAATTGTAACTTTTTAGGGTTGTTATGCAATATATTTTTAGGAGGAAATAATGGAACGTTTAAATTCTCAGGAGCTGGAAGAGTTGCAGAAGCTTATAGCACCCCTGAGGGAAGAAATGGCCCAGGTGGTGGTAGGTCAGCAGAATCTGATGGATCGGCTACTTATCACTCTGTTCTGTGGTCAACATATATTGATTGAAGGTGTACCAGGACTGGCAAAAACCCTTTCTGTAACAACCCTGTCTCAGGTGATGAAGGCTAAGTTTCAACGAATACAATTTACTCCGGATCTATTGCCGGCAGACCTGTTGGGAACACTAATTTTTAATCCAGGAAAAGCAGGATTTGAAACACGAAAAGGTCCGGTGTTTACTCAAATACTCCTTGCCGACGAAATTAACCGTGCTCCTGCCAAGGTGCAGTCCGCCCTGTTGGAGGCCATGCAGGAACGGCAGGTTACCCTGGGAGATGAGACACACATGCTTCCCAAACCCTTTATGGTTTTGGCTACACAGAATCCCTTGGAACAGGAGGGAACTTATCCCTTGCCTGAGGCCCAGATGGACCGTTTTATGTTGAAGGTAAAGGTAAGCTATCCCAATAGAGAAGAAGAATTAACCATCCTCCGACAACAGGGTGTTCTTCAGGGAGAATCCAAGGTTAAAAGCCTGATGAGTCCCGAGGACGTTTTACGGATGCGAGGTCTGGTGGACCGAGTATTTGTTGACCCCAAGGTAGAAGAATATTTGGTGGATCTTGTGCGTTCTACCCGAGAGCCTGAGCTATACGGTCGGGAGGATTTAAAGGATTATATACAATTTGGAGCCTCTCCTAGAGCCTCGCTCTACCTTTCCCTTTCATCCAAGGCATTGGCCCTTCTTCGTGGAAGAGACTTTGTCACTCCCCAGGATATTAAAGACATGGCTCCCGATGTTTTAAGGCATCGCCTGCTGGTCAGTTACGAAGCAGAAGCAGAAGGTATGACCAGCGACGATATTATTTCAGGACTTTGTGAATCACTGCAGGTACCATGATAGACAAGGAGTTGATGAAAAACATACGCCGCATTGAAATGATTGCCCGGAAAAAGGTGAATTCCACCTTTGCCGGAGAATATCATTCAGCCTTTAAGGGCAGGGGTATGGAGTTCGAAGAAGTGAGACAGTATGCTCCGGGCGACGATATTAGAGATATCGATTGGAATGTTTCCGCCCGTACCGGTGATCTCTTTATCAAACGTTTTCGTGAAGAAAGGGAATTAACCCTTTATCTTCTGGTAGATCTCTCTGCCTCCGGCATTATGGGTAGCAGTAATAAAAACCGAATGGAAAGGGCTGCAGAAATTGCTGCGGTTCTTAGTTTTTCTGCCTTAAGTAACAACGACAGGGTTGGGTTGATCGGATTCACCGATAGAATGGAACTTTATATTCCTCCCGGTAAGGGACGAAATCATGTTATGGATATTTTCAGCAGAATCCTAAAATTTAAACCCCAAAGCAAGGGGACCGATATCAACTGTGCTCTGGAATTTTTATCTTCTGTGCAGAAACGGCGGGCCATAGTTTTTCTTATTTCAGATTTCTACGATCAGCATTATTCAAAAAAACTTGTATCCCTATCGGTTAAACATGATTTTATCACCCTCTGCCTTTACGATCGAAGGGAGAGGGAATTACCTTCTCTGGGGCTGTTAAAGCTTAAAGACCCAGAAACCGGTAAACAGATTTATCTGGACAGCCGGCGGGAAAAGCTACGGCAGCAATGGTCTAAAGAACATATTAAACGTTTACAACAGATTAGTCAGCTCCATCACCGTAGCGGGGCTGATCATGGAGAACTGGATATCTCGGGAGACTGGATGGGCCAGCTGTCCAGGTTTTTTATGAAACGTCAAGCCAGGAGGGTATATTGAAAAGGTTTATTTTATTTTTTCTATTTATACTGATGTTTATATCCTGTAGTGACGAAATAGAACTGCAGCATTATGAACAGGGCGATATTTCCATCCTGCTCACTCAGTCACCCTCTGAAGTTTTACCTGGCCAAAGCATAAACCTTTTATATAAAATAAAGGGTAAGGGAATTCATACACTATATGTTTCAGAAACCCCGGATATGGTTGAGCAATTACATGAATTGACTTCCCAAATAGATCAAAATACCTTCCTTTGGAAAATCACTGCCGATAGAGGGGGAAGTTATACACTACCCCAGAGAGGTTTTACCCTGGAGGTAGACGGTGTAGAGCAACCGTTGGTATTTCCTTCAGTGGAAATTCAGGTAAAGAGCCTTGCCGATCTCCAAAGCCCTCTACGAGATATTGAAGGCCCCAAAAAAATAGGGTTTCTTAGGTCTATCTATAAAATCCTTATATTGGTGCTGATTCTCATAATTGTATTTATAGTTTGGTATGTTCTATATAAAAAGAAACATGGAAAACAACAGAGCATGTCCCTTTCTTTGCAGCTACAGCAAACACTGGAAAAACTAGATTTGCAGGAATATATCGAAAGGGAAGACAGTCCCGAATTTTACAATAGACTTACTTCGGTTATCCGCCTATTTGTAGACCGTATTTACGGCACCACAACACTTGAGCAAACTCGTCAGGAATTTATGCCCCAGATATTGAAGGTTCGAGCCTTTAAAAAGAGAGAAAAGTCATGGATTATTGAACTTATGGAACGGTCTGACCGTTCCAAATACGGCAATATTCCCAATCCTAAAGAAACCATGAAAGAGGATTTGGCTCTCTGCCGTGACTGGTTTAAAGAAATGATACTTTTACAGAAGGATAGGGAGGTTCTGGATAATGGAATTCAATAATCCCTGGTTCCTGCTTCTATTGCTGGTTATTCCTCTTTATATTTGGCGGCGAATACAGTCTCAACAAAGAGGATTACCCCTATCGGATGGTGGTTCCTGGAAAGGGCTTCCTGCCAGTTTAAGGAGTTCCTGGGTTATCCTACCGGATATTTTGCTTTTATTAACGCTGGTTTTAATTGTACTGGCAATGGCCCGACCAAGAAAACCCACAGAACTGGTGGAAGAACATCGCCAGGGGGTTGCCATCGAGATGGTGATAGACCGCAGTAGCAGTATGTCGGCCCCTGTACAGGGAAGTACGTTAAACCGCCTGGATCTATTAAAGCAGGTTTTCAGGGATTTTTTACTTGGAGATGAAGATGATCTTCAGGGGCGACCAAACGATTTGGTTGGGCTGATCAGTTTTGCTCGCTATGCCGATACTCATGCCCCGTTGACTTTATCCCATAGGGTTGTGGCACAAATGCTGGACAGTATAAATCTTGTAGACCGTGAAAGTGAGGACGGTACATCCATCGGAGATGCTGTTGCCCTGGCTGCAGCGAGGCTTCAGAATATAAAAGAGCAGGAGGGGTACGATATCACCGGGAAGATGATCATTTTATTCACCGATGGTTCTTCCAATGCCGGAAAATATGATCCCATGGACGCAGCAAAAATCGCACAAGAATGGGGAATCCGCATATATTCCATCGGTTATTCAGATAGTAACCCTCTTCTAACTTTATTAGGGGCACGGGGTGCCATGGGAGAGCAGACCCTGAGAGACATGGCTGAACTCACCGGAGGAGCCTTATTTGAGGCCACCAATTC
>JAQICO010000315.1 GCA_027858495.1 Spirochaetaceae bacterium | reverse complement strand
AATTTATTTTTAAGAGGCGTAAACCCCATGGCTATAAATGTGTCCAGGGTTTGCGGCCAGGTATCTATTACCTGGGAAACCTTCATTTCCGGGTCAAGAGATAGAGTCTTCTGTTGTTTCTTTTTCCAGTTCTCTCTCATTAGTGAAAATCAGTATTCCTGCTAAGCCCGCCTTTGTCAATAAGCATAAATTTCTTAATAGGTATATAACTGTCGGCTTTCTCATTTAATTAGTCTTGCATACACATGGATTTCCCCCTAATATTTCCCCATGAATAATAGGGTATATGTAACCGCCATGGGATCTTGTAGTGCCGCAGGAGATACCCAAGCTTTTTGGGACAGCACCCTTGCACAGAAATGCTGTCTCAGTGAATATGCTTCGGAAAAGGAATCTCCCGCAAAGGTGGTGGGTTCTGTTTCGTTAAAGCTGAATTCTATTTTTCCTGGACGCTATCAATCCTTTATTTCCCGGCATGCTCAATTGGGAGCCTTTGCTATGAAGGAGTGTTTGAGAAATAGCGGTCTGCCCCTGGAAATGCTTATCGATTCTGGGCTTCTTTTTGGTTCCGCTTCCCAAGGGATGGATAAAGCCTACGATGTAATCAAGGCTCTGGACGAAAAGCCCTTCAACCGGGTGAACTATAACCTGCTCAATTCTATTTCAGATTCCAGTGTTTGTCATTTGCTGGCCGCACATTTTGGTATCGGCGGATATGTTCACAGCCTTTCAGCTGCCAGCTGTACTGGAATGATCGCCCTGTTAAACGGCTTTAATGCCTTGAAATCTGGAGTTTCTAAGCGGATTTTCGTGGCTTCCGGTGAGGCAAATCTCTTTCCTTCCACCCTGCTATTTTACACTCGAAAGGTCTTTCTACAGGGAGCCTCTTATTACATTTTCGGCAAGGTGGAAGATCCTCAAGAAAGAGATCTAGAAAACTATGTTATACCCTTTTCTCCTCCTTATATCAGCGACCGAGGTGCCATCGCCGAGGCTGGTGCGGCCCTGTTATTAGAAACAGAAGAGGCGGTAATGGAGCGGGGTGTAGAACCCTTAGGAGAAATCAAAGAGGGGAGTTTTTCCTTTTATGCCGATAGTCACCATGGTCATGACCCCCAGCAGATCGGATTAAGGCGGGTTTTTGAGAAACTCAAGATAAAAGATGTGGATTCTCTCTATTTGCCTGTTTCCGGTTCCCATGTGATTGATGCAGCTCTTGTCTCTTGCTGCAGTAGATATTTTCCCAAGCGGCATGTTTTTACTGCGGAACCTTTGATCGGTCACACCGGGGGAGCTACATCGTTGCTCAATATTATTTTGGCGGTGAAGAGCCTTCAGGAGGGAATAAAACTACCCACAAAGAATTTCAGGGATAGGGAATTTGATGATCAATTCAAACTAGTGCCCAGCTCAATATCCATAAAGGCGAAGGATTTTTCTAGTGTTCTTGTAGCCAGTTCCGGCTGGGGTGGGTATAACGGGGCCTGTGTGGTGGGCAAATGATAGGGAATATTACATTTCGATGGGATCTCGCTTTGCTCTATTTGGTAAGCCTCGTCGTTTTGGCTTTTTCTGTGGCCCATTATTATCAAGATTTAATAATCCATTTTCCAGTGCTGACTGCCTACGGTATTTTTTTTGTGGGACTTTTTATAGAAAGTCTTTCCTTTCGAGAGAAAAAGGCCAGCTATGTGCAGCGATCTGGATTTTTTGCAGCGTTGTTGTTTGGTTTATATAGTTTGGTCGTTTTTATGCTGCATTTGATGCAGTTCGGAAGATTTTATGCTGATTTTTTTTATTTCATGGGCATCATTTTAAGCCTTTGCGGTTTGATTCTCCGTTTAATGGCCAGGTGGACCCTGGGTGAGTATTTTTCTTATTCCATACAAATATCTGAAAATCATAAATTGATCACCCGGGGAATATACCGTTATATTAAACATCCCGCCTATTTGGGAACCTGGTTATTTCTTTTTGGATTGCCTATTCTTCTTGGGGTTTGGCCGCCCTTTATATTACTCATAATCGTCGTTCCATTTCACTTTTCCAGGGTGAAAAGGGAAGACGAGATGCTCAAAAATCATTTTAACCGCTGAGCAAAGCTGTAACAACGTGTAATTGTTTCAGATTGTTAAGGAATATCTCATCTCTTAAACTTATTGTAATTACGCTAAGGGAGAATATACGCATGGGTATAAATGACGTGAAATTACAGACAAGATTACTGGCCTTCTTTTTAATTCTTGGGTTGAGTCCATTGCTTAGTATTGGAATCGTAAGTTCTCTTATTGCCGGCCGAAGTTTAATGGAACAATCCTATTTTCAACTTGAAGGTATGAGAGAAGTAAAAAAAAGCCAATTGCAAAACTATTTCTCAGAGAGACAGGGCGATGTGATGGTTCTGACAGACATCGTTTCTGCCTTTCAGAATAGAGGAGAACAACGATTGCAAGGAACTGACGATGTTTTAGTTTCTCAAGAAGAAGACGATTTTTATAGTAATTATATAGAACAGTACGGATATTACGATTTATTTTTAATCCACCCCGACGGAGATATCTTTTATTCCGTATCAAAGGAAGCGGATTTTGGGACCAACCTGACAAATGGTCTTTACCGCAGCAGTCCTCCACAACTATGAAAACCGTGGAAGATGTTGCCAATGGAATGTGCAGGATACCCAGGAATTAATCCGCTTGAGCCGAAATGTTGAGGAAGAACGGGAATCTATTTCCAATATTTCTACAAATCTTGATTGATGTATTTTCGGCTATTATATAGTACGGTCAATTTGGCGTTTCCCAGGGATATTTCCGATAAATCAAAGCTTGATGCTGCGTCAAACCCCTGGGTGAAACCTTCTTCCCATATTACAGAATCATCTGATGTTATTTGGAATTCATAATCTTCTCCGGGCTGGTTCATGGATATTTTCAAAATATTATCCTCAAGGTAAAATGCCCCGAATTCATTGGCGTAACTAATATCATCCAATCCGATGGTTGGATAATAATATTCCGACCATCCTAGGGTTTCTCGACCTTCTAACGTGGCATCACTGAAGAATTTTAGGGAATTACCAGACCATAATTCAATGTAGGGTCGTGCTCCATTCATGCTGGATTCCAGAGGGTCAACATTTTCGCCCTGCCGATGTCCCCAGGTCCAAAATTTTAAGCCGGGTGTTATACTATTATCTCCTATTCTGAGGAAGGCTTCCTGATTGTTCTGGTTTAGTACTCCGTACCAATTTTCCGTCATTCTGGGATAGGCATAGAGTATGCCTTCATTTTTCCACTCATCAAGCTGGTCAAATTTAGAAAGAGGCCAGGTTTGACCGGATAACATCCAGTTGTTTGCAGAATAATCAGCAATAACTTCTTCCACAGGAGCCACTATGCGGGCATTTCCATCGGTACGGCTATTTCCTGGTTCAGAACCCGGGGCAAAGGTAATGCAGGTCCAGTATTCGTAGGGAACGTCTTGGCGACTGGGGTTTCTCAATTCCACTTTCATCTCCACAGCAGTGGAATCTTTTTCTAATCTATAGGTTACTCTACTGGTAATACCGGTTACTCCGTTGTTAAACTTATGGGGAGGGGTGGGCGATTCTTCCCTGTCATCGGTATACCACATTTCAACAGCCACTCGGTCTTCTGAATCTTCTACAATTTTGTATTCCCAGGGAACCAGCCAGGTTTTTCCATGTTCTGGCTCTGGAAAAGTGGGAAACAATCCTCCGTAGACCATAAGCCAATTGTAATAAAATGCACCGTTTCCTATGCCGAAGGGAGTCCCTGCCGGATTTTGATAGAGCTGTTCATGTCCGGTGGGCTTGTAATAATAGGAAAGAAGCCTTCCTCCCATATCGGGCAGCAGTGTGATGCCTACATAATCGTTTTCCATGACCAGTACATCAAAATACTGGCCCACTAAGTCTCCTCCGGTATAACGTCCCTCCAAGGTGTAATCCGGGCCGATCTGAACCTCCCGATGGCGCCATTTGATCCTTTGAGGGTGAAGGAGAGTTTTATTCAATTCTTCTCCCGATAGATAGCTGTAAAAATCGTTATATGTATCAGGGGCTTCAAGGATTACACTATTGTCAGTTCCTTTGCTTGTACAGCTGAAGATGAACAGGGTTAAAAAGATTAAAAGGATGTTTTTTTTCATATATTTTCTCCGTTGTATTACAGATTAATCCTGTTTTATTCTTCTGTCTATGCTTTTCCCCTTTAATAGTTGAATAACAAAACAAATAATCTGGAAATAGATATTTAATGCAGAAGTTTTGTAGAGAATTATAGGATTGTAAATAATTCTGAAGCTATTCTTTAACATGGAGATGGTAGGTTAAATGGTATAAATGAATAAAGTTTTTCATTTTAAAGGTTGATCATTTTTGTTGCGTTGATTATGCTGTGTGCTGTTTGTGAATTATATATGTGGACAAAGTGGAGGGCTTATGCCAAATGAATTAGCCGCTGTAATAGGTATCAAAGAAGAGAATTGCGTAAATTGTCACAGGTGTATTGCTGTCTGCCCGGCAAAGATGTGCAACGATGGTTCCAAGGATTTTGTGAGTGTTAATACAGATCTCTGTTTAGGTTGTGGAAAATGTCTAGAGGCATGCACCCACCATGCGCGATATGGAATTGACGATATGTTGCCATTCATTGAGGCTTTAGAAAAAAGGGAAAAATTAGTTGCGGTCGTTGCTCCTGCAGTGGCTGCAAATTTTGAGGATACCTACTTAAATCTTAATGGTTGGTTACTTTCTATGGGTATTTCAGCCTGTTATGATGTGAGTTTTGGGGCTGAGCTTACGGTAAAATCCTATTTAGATTATTTTAAGAAAGAAGATCCTAAATGTATTATTGCTCAGCCTTGTCCTGCCTTGGTGAGTTATGTGGAAATATATAGGCCGGATCTTATTTCCTATCTTGCTCCGGCAGATAGCCCCATGGTGCATACCATAAAGATGATTAAACATTTTTATCCGGAATATAAAAATCATCGGGTTGTGGTTATTTCTCCATGCTATGCAAAAAAGAGGGAATTTCAAGAAGTGGGTTTGGATGTACTAAATGTCAGTTTTATATCGATTGATAATTATTTATCGCAAAACAATATTAAACTAAGGAACTATAGCAAAAGCAATTACGATAATCCACCGGCAGAACGTGCCGTACTGTTTTCTACCCCGGGGGGCTTAATGCGGACGGCAGAAAGAGACTTTCCTGGTATTGGGGAAGTAACCCGAAAAATAGAGGGGCAGCCGCAGGTTTTTGATTATTTAGCTCACCTTGGAAATGCTATTGAGGAAGGAAAGGCTCCTATTCATAGATTAATCGATTGCTTGAATTGTGAAAGGGGCTGCAATACCGGTCCCGGGACTCTAAAAAAGTCTAATCATGTGGATGAAACTGAAGGTCTGGTGGAGAATAGAAGCCATGATGCTCAAAAATTATATATTGGCAAGGGTCTTTTTCATTCAAAGAAAAGTGCTCAAAAACGACTGATGAAATATGTTGAAAAATTCTGGAGTCCTGAACTTTATAAAAGATCCTATATTGATAGGTCCATGGTCTTTCATGATGCCATAAAAAATCCCAGCTTCGAAGAAATACAGGATATCAATAGACAAACCCACAAAAATAATTCAAAGGATATCTTAAACTGTGGATCCTGTGGGTACAAAAGTTGCGAACAGATGTCCGTTGCTATATATAATGGACTGAATAAGGCAGAAAATTGCCGTCATTATATGTCCGTAGAGGTGAGGAATCTCCACGAAAGACATAAAAATGAAATAACCAATTCCATCGAAGAAGTAAGTAATACGAGTATCGGGGAATTAGAGATAATAATAGACCGATTCAGGTCCTTGAATAGTGAGACCGAAGAGCTGGCATCTTCGGTAACCCAGTCCTCTGCCGCGGTAGAGGAGATGGTGGCTAACATTTTAGCGATATCCAATATCCTGGAAAAAAACAATGGAACAGTGGATTCCTTAAAAGACGCCTCTGCCCAGGGTCAGCAATCCCTGCTAAAAGTAACCCAATTGATCGATACTATTTCATCGGAATCTGAGGCAATGATGGGCGCAAATACGGTAATTCAGAAGATTGCAAGTCAAACGAATTTATTGTCCATGAATGCCTCTATTGAGGCAGCCCATGCCGGTGAATCTGGCAGGGGATTTTCTGTGGTTGCTGATGAAGTTAGAAAACTTGCCGAGTCGGCCAGCTTGAAAGCAAAAAATATTTCCGAGGTAATCAATTCCATAAAGAAGGCTGTTGATAGCGTTTCAATTCAATCACACAACTCCAATGAAAAATACAAAGAGATTGTAGATCTAACTCAGCTTGTGAATGATCAGGGAAAATCCATAGGCTTTGCTGTTACAGAACAGAGCGCCGGTGGCCAACAGGTCCTTGAGGCTTTGGATTCTATGAAAAATAGAACTCAGAAGGTTCGAGAAAGCAGTCAGGCCATGGTTGAATTGAACCGGAATGTTATGGAGAAATTGATACGTTTAATGGAGATAAAAAAGGAAAATGAGGTCAAAAAAAGGACCGAAGAAATGAGCTTGGTATAAGGATTAAGGAATCAAACTTTTTTATGTAAAGATTGATTCCAAGTATTGTAGCATTTGTAATATCCGATGGTCTTTAAGTTTATAGAGAATCTCTTTTCCCCGACGTTCCTTTTCTAAATATCCAGCCATGGTCATTATTTTCAGCTGCTGACTCAGGTTGGATAATTTGGCACCGGTAACTTCCACTAATTCTGACACGGAGAATTCAGCCTCCGAAAGTGCACAGAATAGGTGGAAGCGCAGGGGGTTGGACATTACCGACAGAAGCTGCTCTACCTGAGCGCACCTTACATCCATAAAACGATTCTGGATTGACTTGATAAGTTCCTTTCTATCGGTTATTTCTTGCTGATTCAAGTTTTTCCCCTTTACTTGTATTTTTTCCTAAATGTTAGTTGGCTCTTAAATCTCCGGTGATGGCGGCAGCGGCCCGGCGTCCTTCTCCCATGGCCAGTATCACCGTGGCGGCTCCCAATACAATTTCTCCCCCGGCTTAGACTCCTGGAATGCTGGAGCGGTTCTGATCATCCACCACTATATTTCCCCATTTATTGGTATCCAGGTTGCCGGAGGTCTGACGGATCAGGGGATTGGACACATTGCCCAGGGCGGGGATAACCGTATCCATTTCCAGCTCAAAAAAATCATTCTCCAGGGGAACGGGGCGTCTTCGTCCTGAGTCATCGGGCTCACCCAATTCATAGCGCTGGCATTTCAAAGCCTTCACCTTACCCTTTTCATCTCCCAGGATTTCCACGGGGTTACAGAGAAAATGGAACTTGATTCCCTCTTCCTCGGCATGGTCCACCTCTTCGGCCGGGCGGGTCCGGCGATGGTCAGGGGAATCCGTTCTCCGTAGTTATTATCCAGTTGCAGAATGAGGAATTGGCCGGGTTTCCGGCCTTCGGCGATATAGGGAGCCTCAAAGGTCATTTTAAAAACTTCTTCGGAAAGCTGCTCTTTGCTTACAATTTTTTTCATGGTATCTCACTTCTTATCTTTAAAGTTAGTCAGAAAGATATCGATTCCCTTGGCGGCGGCATGTCCATCGGCTATGGCACTGATGGCATCGCGTTTGCGGTTGGCAATATCTCCGCCGGCAAAGATCTTTTCATCGGCGGTCTGACGGAATTCATTAATCTGCACCATCCCCCGATTAAATACAACCTTTGTCGCTATATCTTCGGGTAAGAAAGAATAATCCGCCTGCTGGCCGATGGCAGAAATCAGGGTATCACATTCTATCATTTCTTCTGAACCTTCTATCAGCACCGGTCTGGGGCGTCCGCCCTTTTCATCGGGTACCATTTTAGCTTTACCCCAATAGAGTTTCAGCCGGGTTTTATCGCCCTTTTCCACCCGCAGGGGGATTGCCTGGGTTACCAGATTACAGCCCTCTCTCTGGGATTCATGAATTTCTTCTTCATCGGCGGGCATATCCACTTCACGTCTTCTATAAAGGATGGTCACATCGGC
>JAQICO010000419.1 GCA_027858495.1 Spirochaetaceae bacterium | reverse complement strand
CCTATGGGTATGGAATAACTGATATATAAACTTATTTCAGCTGTATATCCCATGAGCCCATTAATTAACATACCTCCCACTCCAGTCGCTCCGTAGGAGAGGCCGTTAAATAATCCAATCTGACGATGTTCCAGCTGGATGCTTATATATTTCTGAAGGGTAGGAAAAAAGGGCCCCATGGCTAAACCGATACAAGCCATGGCTGCAGCCCAGCCTGTTAATAATAGCACTGTGAAACCTGCTATTAACAATAGAGTCATCAAATAAAGAGTTGCAAGATAACCCAAACCTTTGTTGAGATATTGGGTAATTATTCGTCCAAAGGTAAAGGACAGCCAAAAAACAGATAAAACAGTGGTAGCATTTTCTCTACTGAAATGAAAGAGATCTTCAAATAGATTACCCATCCAGGTGGCCGTGGACATTTCTGTTCCTGCATAGAACATAAAAAGTAATAGGGGTAAAAATATAATAGGTTTTTTAATAAAAGAACCAGCCTCGGAAAAACCTATGGGTTCGTACTTAACATTGCCTATAAAACGACCCAGGCTGAGTAAAATGAGACCGATTAAAAATAGAACGGACATTCCTTGAAGTACAAAACTGAAACTGATGCCGGATCTAAAAAAAAAGGCCATTACAAAGGGGGTCGTTGCCGCCCCAAGGCCAAAAAAAGCATGCAATAAACCGTAATTCTGTTTTTCTTTAGCTAAATGGGCAAATATGGTCGTTGCACTGCTGATACATGCACCCGCAGCGATTCCTGTTAATAGAAATCCTAAAAGCATGACCAAATAATTTGTGGCCATGGACATGATCAAGGTACTGATTATTCCTATTAAAAATCCCAGCTGAAGAGATCTTTTAAGACCGGTGTAGGCAATGAGGAATCCCATGAGAAAATTTGCACCCATTACACCGAAGGCTACAATCATAGGACCCTTTGAAGAGCCCGAAGTATTTAAAGAAAAAAGTTCCTGTACGGTGGTCATCAGGGAAGGGATGCTACTTAGTAATATGGATGCCAACATCATTGTATAAAAAACAAACAGCTGAAGGATTTTTTTATCCTGGGACATGATATTCTCCAATTAACCAAAGCTAAAGATTAACCTTAATTGAATAATCCATATTAGTGAAGAGATATGGCAGAGAATATAGATCTAATACTGTGCAAAATGCATTATATATGAAATAATTTATATGGGGACCTTGTTATGCAGTGGATAACATAATTTTAAGATTGTAGACTGCAAGGAATCCCTGTTTGATAGAGCATCATCCATTTTTGATTTGGATGAGGAGTGAGTTGTGATTATTAAAAGAAATAACCTATTTTTTCTCTGGCATGGTCTGTTTTTAGCACTGACCATGAATTTTATAGAACTCAATACAGTAGCTCCGGATCTTATCTTAAAAGCTGGGGGGAGTTCCTTTGAATTGGGAATATTAACGGCCATAATGATTGGTGGAGCTGGTTTTATGCAGCTTTTATTTGCAGCATTTTTGCACCGCCGCCCCTATAAAAAACCATGGTTACTAACAGGAATAAATCTTCGGATTATCTCATTACTTTTGCTTGGGTTATTATTATTCCCCGGTATTGTACCAATCAATGTAGCTTTTCAAACCCCATGGGTCATACTTCTCTTGATTGCTCTTTTTTCTTTCAGCGGATCCTTTGCAAATATTTCTTATATGGATTTGCTTGGACGTACAATTCAGCCTGAAGATAGAAAAACTTTTTTTCTGAAACGCCAGCTTTTATTCAGTATCGTTGTATTTATTTCTGCTTTGTTGGTAAGGATGATTCTTGACCGATGGGCCTATCCCTTGTCCCATGGAGTACTGTTCCTCATGGCAGCATCGCTTTTGTGGATAGCATCCTGGGGATTCTGGATGGTAAAAGAGCCCAAAAATGAGGAAACCACTAAAGCGGTATCACAGATCTTAAAGGATCTTTGGCAACAGTTTGGTCAACGTGGTAATTTAAGATCCTATCTTATTCTGAGCAACATAGCAGGTGTTTCTATTTTATTTATTCCCTTTGTCATCGCCCAGGCAAAGGACAATTTTACAGTGGATAATCGACAGGTGGGAAACTATCTAATGGTTCAGGTGGTAAGTTCCATAGTTATTAATCTTTTGCTACAATGGCTCAAGCCTAAAAGACCAGAACGACCCTACCGGTATTTATTGATTTCTTATATTGTGGCAGGTGCTCTTTTACCTCTCACCGCACTGATTCTGGTAAATTATCCCCGCTTGTATTTTATTAATTTTATTCTCAGCAGTATCATTATTTCATTACATCAAATGATATTGCCGGCCATACAACTGGAGATCTCCCATGGTGGAAACAGAGCGTGGGTAACTGCCATTGTGGGTGCCTTTAATATTATGGCTCTTATATATCCCCTTGCGGCAGGTTTTCTCATGGACCGCTGGGGCTACCTTCCGGTTTTTATTGGAACTTCCTTCTTAATTCTAACGGCAATAATTCCCGCAAGAAAAATGAATTGTTCTGATCCAAAAAATCTTTATGTACCGGATATAATTAAATCTAGATAGTTCAATTTTACAAACCCCGTAAATCTCGAATCTTTTCATAGGCATCATTGACCTGTTGGAATTTTTTATTTGCCTGTTCCTTGTACTCATCTCCCAAATGAGAAACCTTGTCTGGATGATATTTCTGAGCCATCAGTCTATAGGCTTTTTTTATTTCATTGCCAGTAGCCTGGGGAGATATTTCTAATATATCATAGGGCCCACTCTGCAAAGATATAAACATCGCCTCTATGGATTTAAAATCCTTGGATGTAAGTCCTAGATATTGAGCAATTTTTGATAGTAGCGTACTTTCGGATTGGTGTATCTCTTCATCTGCCGCTGCTACTCCAAAAAGTAGATGCAGCAGTTCAAGTCTGGACGAATAATCCATATTATGTGCAATCTGTCTGGAAACAGCTTCAATAGGAATGGGCTGTTGTATAATACCTTGAAGAACTCTCATACTCTCCTGGGCTCCCGTGAGACCAAAGAGAGATATCAGATGCCCCTTAACAAAGTCCATTTCCGATTGATGAATTTTACCGTCGGCTTTTATTACCCCGGCAATCAAAACCAGAAAAGAAATAGTAAAGTCATTTCTTGCGGTGGAATAAGTCCTTTTCCCTGTTTTTGCAGAACCTCTAGTCCGGGCATCAATATCGATGGCAACCATGCCTTCTAAAAGGTAACCTGCTCCTACTCCAAGT
>JAQICO010000233.1 GCA_027858495.1 Spirochaetaceae bacterium | reverse complement strand
GTCTTTCTCTGCTTAACGAATTAAATCAATCGGCCCTGCCTTTACTTCGAGAAAATATTTATTCGGAAATTGAGAAACAGATTATGCCGGCAATTCAGATCTCTTCCATGATGGCCCGGGATTCCTTTTTAATTAGTTGGGTGGTAGATGGGGAGAAAAATCTTAGGTCAATTCAGCGGTATCTTTTGAGGATTAAAGAAGACTATGGCTTTGTCTCCAGCTTTTTTATATCCCAGGAATCCTCGGTGTATTACCATTTTGAAGGGATCAATAAGGTAATTGATCCCACCGATGAACACGATAGCTGGTATTATGATTTTGTGTTATCCGGAAAGGAATATGACCTGGATGTTGATTTAGACGAAGCCGCAGATGACCAATTAACCATCTTTATAAACTTTAGGGTAGAAAATGAGCAGGGAAGATTCCTCGGTGTCAGTGGAGTGGGACTGCAGATGGAAAATTTCTCCCAAATGCTGAAGGATCGTCAGGAGCATTATCAACGGCAGATATATTTGGTAGACCTACATGGTGTCATACAGGCTCATTCTGACATGAGTAATATCGAGACGCGATCTCTACTGGACCGCCCCGGATTGGTACCCCAAATAGATAAACTTTTACAAATAAGGGACGAGCCCATCAATGTACTCTATCAACAAGGTAGACGCAGGAAATATATCACTTCCCGGTATATTCCTGATCTTCAGTGGTTTTTAGTGGTGGAACAAGATGAACACAGTGCATTGAAAGCTGCCAGGGAAAATCTATGGCGGACTCTTATTACCGGAGGATTGGCTACGTTGCTTATTTTGGTGATATCCTCTTATATCTTTAAGTATTTTACCGGGGAAATGGAGGTTCTGGCCACCACCGATCCCTTAACTGGTACGTCTAATCGAAGGGAATTGGATGACCAGCTGCAGCTTGCCTATTCCAGACAGAATCGGAATCAATTACCCCTTTCGTTGGTATTGATGGATTTAGATCTTTTTAAGGAAATAAATGATAAATATGGTCATGCAGAGGGGGATAAAGTTCTACAGACATTTTGTGAAATCATCATAAAAGAGAAGCGACCCCATGATTTATTGGCTCGATGGGGAGGTGATGAATTTATTCTAATCTTTGAAGGCGTACAAGAAGAGGCACAGTTGCTGTTAAAGAGAGTTCGACAAAGCTTGGTTGATCTTCATTCTACCGGAGGAATACCCTTTTGTTTCAGTGCTGGGATCGCCCAATTAAAATCCGGAGAAAGTTTAGAGGATCTTCAGCTCCATGCAGATAAGGCTCTGTATTATTCTAAAAATCGTGGAAGAAACAAAATAACCATCTTTGAAAATATGGATGAAGTTTAGATAAGGCATAAAAAAACCTCCCCAAAGGGAGGTTTTACCGGCGGTCGGAGTCGAACCGACATGCCCGTGAGAGCGGCAGATTTTGAGTCTACTGTGTCTACCAATTTCACCACGCCGGCCTATTGCCTGTAGCTTCCACATCATATCCATAAATAATATCTAGGTCAAGGGCGTTTTTTTCCTTTTCATTCCCTTGCCCGTTAAGCCCAAGAACATATATTATTAGGCATAAGGAGTAGAATTATGGAAAACTTTAAAAATGTAGAATTGGTCCCCAAGGCAAATACATATTTTGACGGAGCTGTAACCAGTAGAACCTTTATTCTGGCCGATGGTTCAAAAAAATCTCTGGGAATAATGATGCCCGGTGAATATACATTTGGAACTGAAGAAATGGAATTGATGGAGATTCTAGCCGGAACGCTGCAGGTTAAACTTCCCGGTTCTGACAGCTGGACAAAAGTAGAAGCAGGACAGTCCTTCAAAGTTCCTGGAAAAAGCAGTTTTAATGTAAAAGTGGAAGATCTTACGGACTATTGCTGTTCCTATGGTGAATGATTCAATGATATCAAAAGAAACCCCTCTGCCCCTGCTGATTCAGGTAAAAAAAGGCCCCTCTCGCGCCGCCCTAATGAGCCCAAAGGGATTTAACAAGAGTTTGGAGCAGGGAATCCTTTGGCTGAATACACCGGGAAACAACCGAATCCTACCCATGCCGGGGGATATGCCATTTTTATCGCTGGATATGGATCAGGGCTTTTACCGAGCACTTTTCCCCTCGGATACTGCACTTCCTCCCATGGAAATGGCTTTTCATCACGTGGATTTGGAAGATCATAGTGAAAGCCTACAGGCAGAAAAGACCGACGATGCAGGAATCTTAAGTTCTCTGGAAAGCACTATAATTCAAAGAAAAAAGGATATGCCCCAGGGGTCATATACCACCCTGCTTTTTAGTAAAGGCATGGCTAAAATAAAAAAGAAGACCGGAGAAGAGGCCATAGAGCTGCTTTTAGCAGAAACACCTCAGGATTATATTTTTGAGTCGGCCGACTTGATTTATCATATGATGGTACTATGGCAGCAGGCTGGAATCTCTCTTGCCGATGTGCAGGCCGAGCTTAAGCGACGGGAGGAATAATGCAGCAAACTGGGGCTTTTTACAGGGGAGCAAAGGCACGAATATTACACTATCTCTATTTAGTTCCCATGATGATTGGCTTCAGACCGCTGATCCTTCGATTTGAATTGTTGGTTTTCATTTTATATAGCCTGGGATTCCTGTTCTTATTATTCTTGATAATTTACAGTAATAATCGCTCTTACATCCGCTATGATGAAAGGGCGATGTTCATCCATCTTGAATATAGAGAAGGTAGAGAAGAACATCGATTTGATGAAATCCTCGGTTATTATAGAAAACGGAAGGGGTTATTTAAGCTTTTTTCACTGGAACATAAACCCCTTGTTATTACCCTGGGCAAGAAAGACGGAAATCGTTTTGCCAAGTTATTGGATGAAAAGAATATTGCTAAGGTCGAAAGAGATATTGCCAAGGGGAAAGCTTAAACTAGTCCTATTCAGGGTACCCCTCGGGATATTTCTGATGCCATTTCCACGCACTTTGAATTATGTCTTCAAGTTCTGTATATTGAGGATTCCAACCAAGAACTTCCATTGCTTTATCGGATTTTGAGATCAATTGGTCAGGGTCTCCGGGCCGTCTTTCCTTGACTTCTGCAGGAATTGGATGTCCAGTGACCTTTCTGGCTGTTTCTACTACTTCTTTAACGGAAAATCCCTTACCATTGCCTAGGTTAAAGGCCCCGCTGATTCCTTCTTTCAGGGCTAAAATATGAGCCTGAGCCAGGTCTTTAACATGAATATAATCTCTAATACAAGTTCCATCAGGAGTGAGGTAATCATCGCCAAATAGGAATATCTTATCTCTTTTCCCCTGGGCAACCTGAAGAACCAGGGGAATTAGATGAGTTTCCGGATTATGAGATTCTCCACGTTCCTCGGTGGCTCCAGAGGCATTAAAATAACGAAGGAATACCGGTTCTAGGCCATGTATTTTTTGAGCCCAGGTGAACATCTTTTCGCAAATCAGTTTGGACTCTCCGTAGGCACTTTCAGGATGCTGTGGCAGGCTTTCATCCATGGGAATTTTATCGGGAGTTCCATAGGTTGCACAGGTGGAAGAGAAAATGAGTTTTTTACATCCCGCAGCCAACATTGCCTCTACTAAATTTAACGAACCCGATACATTGTTTTCAAAAAAGGCCAGGGGAACCGTCATGGATTCTCCCACTTCTATATATGCTGCAAAATGTATAACAGCTTGTGGTTTCACCTCGCTCAATATATCGAACATTTCTTGACGGTTTCTCAAATCACCTTGAATAAATTCAGCCCTTGGATCTAATGAAGACCTGAAACCTCTCTCAAGATTATCAACAACGGTTACTTTATAACCCTGGTCACATAACATCTCTGTGGTTACGCTCCCTATATATCCGGCTCCACCGGCAACTAATATTTTTTTCATTGTCATACTCCTGTAGTTTTGTTAGTTCTTCCCACTTTTAAACGATGGAAAGAAAAAGTTCTGTTATTCGTGATTGTATCACAAACCCATTATTTTTAAGAACCTTCTTTTTCCAGCGTTTATAGCTATAGTACATCTGGGTTTTATTGATAATTTTAATTCTATATCTGATATTCCATCACCGTCAATTTTTAATCCTCCTTGTTTGATCAGTCTTCGACCTTCACTTTTTGAAGAGGTTATACCTGTATCGACTAATATTTGGGTTATGCTATATTCCCCTGAATTAATAAATACCTCCGGGATTTAACATGTTAACTCCATTTGTCCACAATATATGCCTTCATATTCTTGATCTGATTTTGGCTTATCCAGCCAGGTCCAGATATCGGTTTTGATTTTCTCAAGTGCACGAAGATAGAAAAAGCTATAGGACGTTTTCTTATTCAGTTTTAGGTTTTACTTGCTGTGGGAGGTTTATATAAAATTTTGTACCCCCATCAATATTGCTGTCAAAATGGATTATCCCTTTATGTTGTTTTATAGTTCCATAAACTGCCGCGAGACCCATACCGGTTCCCTTGCCCAATTCTTTCGTTGTAAAAAAAGGTTCAAAATTTTGATCCTGGTTTTCAGGTGGTATCCCATGTCCGGTATCTTCTACCACAATTTGTAAATAACTCCCTTCATCCATTAATTGATTTTCATTGTGTTTATTTTTTACATTGCAGGTGCTGAATGTCAAGAAGCCTCCATGGGACATGGCGTCCCGAGCGTTTATCGCAAGATTTAGAAATGCATTTTGTAGAAGTGAAGGATCTCCCATGACTTCAGCGGGATTAGCATTCAGATTTTGGTGGATTGTAATTTTTTTATCAATTGAACGGTTCAACATTTCGGCTGTTTCATTAATAATATCATTGATATTGACCGGTACGGAACGGAAGTTCCCTTTACGTGAAAAGACAAGTAATTTTTTGGTAAGGTCGCTTGACCGTATGGTTGCTTTACAAATATTCTTAGCATACTGTTTGAGTTTTGGATCC
>JAQICO010000106.1 GCA_027858495.1 Spirochaetaceae bacterium | reverse complement strand
GATTTCAAGGCCCTTTTTCAAGGCATCACCCAATTCTCCAGCTACACCAAGTTCTAATGCTTTATGAGCCTTAATTTTAAGTTGTTCTCGGTTACTGTCTACGGCCAATCTCATACCAAATCCATATTCAGCATTGTCCTCGAAGAGTGAGTTACCCCATGAGGGGCCTCGATCTTCGTGATTTTTGCAATAGGGAATGGTTGGGAAGGTACCACCATAAATGGAGGAACAACCAGTTGCATTGGCAGCCACCATTCGGTCTCCACAAATCTGAGAAACCAATTTGACATAGGGTGTTTCACCACAACCTGCACAAGCTCCGGAGAACTCGAAGAGAGGCTGTTCGAACTGCATACCCTTTACGGTATCCCGATTGGTTTTACCATCAAGGATTCCATAGGGTAATGTTTCAAAAAACTTTTCGTTGGCATTTTCGCCGGCAGCTCTTTCAACTTCAAGGGTACTCCATTCAAGAGATTTTACCTTGGAAGGACAGGTTTCAACACAGACACCACAACCCTGACAATCTTCGATAAACATCTGGATCTTGAAATTTAGTTCTTTATCCTTAGATGATTTATAGGGAAGAGCCTTAAAGGTTTCAGGAGCATTGGATAATGCTGATGGCTCAATCATCTTCACACGAATAGCCGCATGGGGACAGCTTTGTACACACTGGTTACACTGTATACAGTTTTCAGAAACCCATTTAGGTACCCGTGGAGCTACACCACGTTTTTCCAATTTGCTGGTTCCAAGAGGTAAGGTTCCATCAAAGCTCATGGCAGAAACTGGGATATCGTCTCCCTTAAGATACATAATGGGCTCGATGATATTTTTGGTAAATGCATCTGCATTGACGGGGATGAGTTTATTAGGAACGTAAGCGTTAGCTGGTTTACTTGTAGGAACTTTTACTTCTTCCAAGCCAGCAGCCGCACTATCGATGGCGTCCCAGTTCATTTTGACAATGTCTTCTCCCTTACGACTGAAGGATTTCTGTGCGAAGTCCTTCATCAGCTGAATTGCTTCATCTTCAGGAAGTACACCGGATAGTTTAAAGAATACAGCCTGCATAACTGTGTTGATTCTCTTTCCCAAACCAACTTTTTCTGCAATGGCCAATGCATTGATATTGAAAAACTTAATTTTTCTGTCAATTATTAGCTGTTGTTCCTTAGCTGTAAGATGTTCAAACACCTCGGAGGTTGGGATCTCTGAGTTCAGAAGGAAAGTTCCACCTTCTTTTAGAGGTCCTAGCATATCATATCTGCCGATGTAGGCGGGGTTATGACAAGCAACAAAGTCCGCCCGGTCGATAAGCCAAGGCATATTTACCTTGCTTTTACCAAACCTAAGATGACTGGTGGTAATACCACCGGATTTCTTAGAGTCATATACAAAATAAGCCTGGGCGTTAAGATCTGTACTGCCCCCGATGATTTTGATAGAGTTCTTATTTGCACCTACCGTACCGTCAGAACCAAGTCCCCAGAACATACAGGAGATTACATCATCAGGTGAAATATCAATCAACTCTTTGACAGGGATGGATAAATTAGATACATCATCATTAATACCTACAGTGAATCCCTGAAATGCCGCTCCATTGAGGTGGGCAAAAACAGCTTTAACGTGACTTGGGGTAAATTCCTTGGAAGAAAGACCATAGCGACCGCCAATTACTTTTATGTTACGGTCCTGTTGGTTCAGTGAAGTAACAACATCTAAATAAAGGGGTTCACCCACAGAACCGGGCTCTTTGGTTCTGTCTAGAACAGCTATCTTTTTAACACTTGCAGGAATGGCATCAACAAAATGCTTTGCACTGAAAGGACGATAAAGTCTAACCTTAAGAGCACCTAACTTAGCACCCTTGGCGTTCAAATAGGCTACTGTCTGATCAATGGTATCACATCCGGAACCCATGGCTATAATCATGCTTTCTGCCTTGGGGTCTCCAACATAATCAAAAAGTTTATAGGCTCGTCCGGTAATTTTTTCTACTTCATTCATGTACTTCTGAACGATTTCGGGAACTGCATCATAATATTTATTTACTGTTTCCCGTCCTTGGAAGTATACGTCTGGGTTCTGAGCTGCAACCTTGACGATAGGGGCTTCTGGCCGCATAGCTCTGTTACGGAAACGTTCTATATATTCGGGTTTAATCAGTGAGGCAATGTCATCAAAGCTTATCTCTTCAACCTTCTGGATTTCATGGGAAGTTCTAAAACCGTCAAAGAAACTCAAAAAGGGAACTTGACTTTCTAAAGTCGCCAGGTGAGCAACCAAGGCCAAGTCCATTGTTTCCTGAATGCTGTTGGCAGCGGTCATGGCAAACCCTGTGTTTCTACAGGACATTACATCTGAATGATCGCCGAAGATTGATAAAGATTGTGCTGCCAAAGACCTGGCAGATACGTGGAATACTGTTGGCAGCATTTCACCAGCAATCTTATGCATGTTGGGAATCATCAGTAGAAGACCCTGCGAAGCGGTAAAGGTAGTGGTTAATGCACCCCCTGATAACGCTCCGTGAACCGAACCAGCCGCTCCAGCTTCAGATTGCATCTCTGCAACGTCTACGGTTTTACCGAAAACATTTAATTTACCTGTACTCGACCACGCATCGGTGTATTCACCCATGGGGGAGGAAGGTGTTATAGGAAAAATTGCTGCAACTTCGCTAAATGCGTAAGCCACATGGGCTGCGGCAGTGTTGCCGTCTATGGTAACCATTTTCTTAGACATGACCCATCCTTTTATAATTATTGGTAATATTGTTTTAATTTTATCTATTAAATTGCGGTGATGCAAGGTCCATGGTGGATATTCCTTGGTCTTTTTTTACAAATTACTTAAAAAAACCAAAAAAAACGCTAGAAGCCATAATGAACTAAAATGGATGGAATTAAAAATACATATCATCACAACGGAGATAATCTTTGCAATAATCCTTTTTGTCAAACCAGAGGCTCATTTCTCTTTCTGCGCTTTTATGGCTGTCGGAAGCATGTATTAAATTACTGATCACACCTAGACGTTCAGCCGCTCTATCATAACTGATATGGGTAAAATCCCCTCTTATTGTACCGGGAGCTGCTTTTAAAGGTTCAGTGGCTCCTACTAACTTTCTAACAATTTCAACTGTGTGAGCTCCATCTAGGGCCATTAGGATAATTGGTCCCGAACATAGCAGTTCCACCAAGGGTTTGTAGAATTTTCTTCCTTGATGTTCCCGATAGTGTTCTTCTGCCGTGCTGGTATCAGCTTGAATCTGTTTCATGGCAACTATACGAAGACCGGCATTTTCTAGTCTGCTTATTATCTGCCCGGTTAAACCACGGCGTAACGCATCAGGTTTTAGAATAATAAAAGTGGTTTCTGTCATATTTTGCTCCTGGTTGAATAATTAATAAATCTATCGTGCTTCAATTCTAATGAAAGTATAATATGGAGCAATAATATAGTCCAGAACTGCTTTATGGGACTTGGGTTTCAATGGGACCAATATCCACGGTGTTGCCTAGGGCATTAACCGGCGGAAGATCTACAACTCTGCTATTCCCAAAAAAATCCGTTCCATCGATAAGCATATCCAAGGTATTTCCTAGAATATCATCATTTAATGAAATATTATTTCCATTGTCTATCAGTGGACTTGGTCCAGAGGATTGGGGGATGTAATAGGAGCTTTGTTCAGTGGTCCCTCCGGCAGCGAATAGGGGATCCATATTTAGAGTCAATTGGCTGATTATCGGAGC
>JAQICO010000302.1 GCA_027858495.1 Spirochaetaceae bacterium | reverse complement strand
CCATTGCCCTTATTTCCATCAACGAGAATAACCATGTCTTCTGGCCTTAAAAGAAAACAGCTTTGTTGTTTTAAGGGAATTTGTAGAAATGATATCATTTTATTTAATGCTTGCCGTTGTATGAAGCCAAAATATAATAATTCATTTTCAAATCCCTCTATCCTCAATAATTCCGAAAGAGCAAAGGATGCTGCCACCGCATCTGGATCTGGAAAATCATGGGGTTGTAAAAAAAGATCCCCCTTTTTAGATGATAATAAATCTAATAGTCTCTTTAAAATGATGTTTTCCTCTTTGGTTATATCTAAATTAATAATATAATTATATTTGATATTGTCAATAATTGAGAAAATATATGCAAGTACAATGGTTTCCCGGGCACATGCATCGGGGCAGAAAACAAATTAGAGAAAATTTAAAAAGAGTTGATATCGTTTTAGAAATAGTGGATGCCAGAGCTCCCTTAAGCAGTAGTAATCCATTGTTAAAAGAACTCACTCAACAAAAAAAGAAAATATTGATCCTAAACAAAATGGATCTCGCCGATCCAATTTATACTAAACTATGGATGGAAACGCTTAAAAATGAAAATGATGATGTAATAGCCGTTTCTGCTAAAAACAATAACTCCATGAAACAAATACCACAGTTATGCGAAAAACTTTTCTGCAATTCTAGATGGTTCAATAGAAGGCCTGTAAGAGCTTTGATTATGGGCGTTCCCAATGTTGGAAAATCAACCATCATCAATAATCTAGCCAAAAACAAAAAAGCACCTGTTGCTAATTCTCCGGGATTTACAAAGGATGTTCTACGTTATGAAGCTGGTAAAAAGCTTCAGATTTTTGATAGTCCCGGAATTCTTTGGCCAAAATTTGAAATTCAGGAAACTGGACTAACATTAGCTTGTCTGGGCTCTGTAAGAGATTCCGTATTACCTCTCAATGATGTTATAGAATTCTTTTTAGACATACTGATTGCACATTATCCAAAATTATTAGAGCAACGATATTCTATTGAGTTACCCTCTGAAGATATAGTTCAACAAATAGGATTGAAACGGGGTGCCATATTACCCGGCGGGATAGTAGATAGAGATAAAACAATCTTATTAATATTAAGGGATTTCAGAGAGGGTAGAATCGGACGAATAACCTTGGAAAACCTTGGCTCAATATCGGAAGAGCAATATCAAGACAAGGCTGTTATTATCAAAACTCAGGTCTAGCAATAACCTTTATTTGTCCATTGACTCTTCCTACCATAAAAACAAGAAGATCGGTGGATTCCTCTAATCCTTCTAAGGATGTAATATTCCCCATAAATAAATAAGTATATGGATTGGGGTTCCAATCTCTATCGGATTCGGCCCACTGTGGGAATAATTCAATATATTGATTATAACTTATCAATTTAGGCTGGAACTGTAGTAAATAATCCTGGATTGAATAATTATCCCAACCCTCCGGGGGATTTATTCTAAAACGAGAATATGAATTCCCTGTATTTAGAGAATATATTTGGTCATCCAATGCAGCAAAAAAAGTTGGTATATTTCCTGTAATGATAGATTCTATAAAATCTAAGGAAAAATCCATTGCATCTGATGCACTTAAATATTCTTCTCTTTGTTCCGATTGATCTTGTTTTTCCACAGCACCAATGAAACTTCCAGCACTAGCCAAAGCAATATTACCATTTTCTTCATTATCTACCACGGGGTTACCCCATAGTTCCATTTCGAGTGAAAGAATTTCTACATCGACAGACTGTCCCGGAGGAGTCAGTAGTCTTATAGCCACAGCGCCACGCCAGGGCAGCTGTGCGAATTCTTCACTACTAATGTACCAATTACTATAACGAAGGTCTCCGCTTCGTTGAATGCCATCTAGAGGCACATGATAAATTGAATTTTCGCCACTCTGTGAAAATCTAATTTGAATGGCTGATTTTTCACAATTCATAGCTTCATTGATTAATACTTTAAATCTTATTTGATAATTAAATCCATTTTGTTGAAAGGAAGCTTCGCGTTTCAAATTTGAAAAATCAATCAAACCCAGGTTATTCCATTGTTCACCCTGATGGATGTTAAGAGGATTTTCACCTTGATTTGCATAGACTGTATTTTTCTGAATAAAAGTAATTTCTTCAGAAAAAAGCGAAATGCTGAAAATAGATAATAGGGCTATTAAAACATAATATTTCATAACCCTATTATCGGTAAAATAATATCAGGCTGTAGCTTCTTCGCCTCGAGTCATTAAAACTTTTCCCGTACGAACAATTTCTTTAATCTTATAGCCATGCAATAGAGTTTCTGCTCTATTAAGTTTTTCAGAAGAACCGGCAATTTGAAAGGTAATGGTGTTTTCAGTTAAATCGATGGTTTTTGCTGAAAATGCTTCGGCTATCTGCAGTAACTCTGTTCTCTTCTCTATGGGACATTCCAGTTTAACCAAGGATAATTCTTTCTGTAGAATATCTTCCCCGGACAAGTCCCGTGCGTGTATAACGTCGACTAAACGATTTAACTGAGCTAACATTAGATGTAATGTATCAGTATCTCCTGTGGCTTCAATATTCATCCTACTAAATTTGGGGTTATTACTATCGTTGGATACCACAAGGCTGTCGATGTTATATCCCCTTCTTGCAAAAACCAAACTAGTACGGATCAATACTCCTGGTTTATTGTTTACATAAAGACTAATCGAATGCTTTTCAATATTGTTATTCATAGATTACTCCAGTTCTTTTCTTTTTTGAGGAAACCCCAAAATCATCTTATCAAGATTTGCTCCAGACGGTACCATGGGAAATACATTATCATGCTGTTCCACCACGGCATCTATCAGACAGGGGCCGGCATTATATTGCAATGCTTCTTTTAATACCTTCCGTACGTCGGAGCTTCTTCTAATTCTAAATCCCTTTGCGCCATAGGCTGAAGCAAGTTTAAGGAAATCAGGATTACCTTCCAAATCAACCCCGGTTAAGCGGTTTTCATAAAAAAGATTCTGCCATTGACGAACCATTCCTAGATAGCGGTTATTCAGAAGAAGGATTTTGATGGGTAACTTGTTGACAACCGCAGTGGATAATTCGCTTAAAGTCATCTGGAAACTTCCATCTCCCACGATGGTTACAACTTTTCTGTCTGGACAAGCCATTTGTGCTCCAATAGCACTAGGAAAACCAAAACCCATGGTACCAGCTCCACCAGAACTGATCCAATTTCTCGGGCTGTTAATTTTAATGAACTGTGCAGCCCACATCTGATGCTGGCCAACATCGGTTGTATATATAACATCCGATCCTGCGAGATTATACATTTCTTCAATTACATGCTGTGCTCTTAGTTTTCCTTCTTTTTTATATTTCAAGGGATAATCTTTTCTGAATTTATTTACAGTTTTAATCCATTTACTTGTATCATTGGGTTCCAGATATTTATGTAGTTTTTCAAGGACATCCTTTGCGTCCCCAACAAGACCGATGTCGACTTTAACCACTTTATTAATTTCAACAAGATCAATGTCAATGTGAATTTTCTTTGCCTGTGCACAAAATTCTTTAGGGCTTGCAGCAATTCTGTCGTCCCATCTTGAACCGATAGAAACTACAAGATCACATTCACAAAGAGCCATATTCGCATAGGCTGTACCATGCATGCCAGGCATACCAAGATTTAATGGATGCTCTTCAGGAAAGCACCCTTTGCCCAGCAATGAATTGGTAATGGGGATATTCATATCTTCCACAATAGTTTTAAGTATTTTGTCGGCACCAGAAATAATAGCCCCATGGCCAACTAGAAAAATCGGCTTTTGCGCCTGAGAGATCATTTGAGCCGCATCTTTTATTTTATCGATATCCAATTCAGGTTTAGCTAAATAGCCAGGTAGATCGATGGTATCATCATAATCTTCATCGATAACCGCATTGGCCACATCCTTTGGGATGTCTAAGATAACAGGACCAGGGCGCCCGGTACTGGCTATAAAAAAGGCTTCATTAATAGCCTTAGGGATTTCCTTTGGGTCTGTAATAAGGTAAGAATGCTTAACAATAGGGTAGGACATCCCTGAAATATCGGCCTCTTGGAAGGTATCAAGTCCTAAATTACTGGTAGCCTGTTGTCCGGAAATAATAACCATTGGAACTGAATCCATTTGGGCTGTCATGATTCCGGTTAATGTATTGGTTGCACCTGGACCTGAAGTGATCAGAATAACTCCGGGCTTACCCGTAGCTCTAGCATAACCATCGGCCATATGAGATGCACCTTGTTCATGTCTGGTTAATATAAAATCTATTGGATGGTCTTTTACCGCATCCATTATTGGAATTATAGCTCCGCCTGGAAGCCCAAACATTTTATCGACACCATTTTTATATATGGTATCCAATAGGATATCTGCACCAGTTTTTTTCTTATCTGACATCATGTACTCCTTCTGTATGTTTAATATATATCTTAGAAACCAAACAAGTCAATATTTACAGTTACATTTTTCATAAAAAACATTGCAAAGTTGAATTCACGCCAATAAATTGGGTTGTATTTTGCATGCAATTACCTTTACTCTCATTTTATACTTTATTTTCCGTTTGCAAAACCACATTCTAACTGTTCGTGAAGATATTTAGTCTTCTTTCGCAGTTAATAAAACCAAAATAATCGATTAAACAATTTGTCTTTCTCAACAATTGACATAATTAAGTATAAAAATATAATAATTTTCCATGAACGCAATATCAAAGATTAATAATATAACTATAAAGCAGATGACTTCCTTGATAAGTCCAGCAGACCTTAGAAAAAGCCTTCCAGTTACCGAAGAGATGCTTTTAACCGTAAATGATTTTCGTCGACAGATAGCTAATATAATACATGGTAAAGACAAACGAATTTTGGCGATTGTAGGACCATGTTCTATTCATGATCGAAAAGCGGCCCTTGAGTATGCAGATAAATTAAAGGACTTACAAGATAAGGTCTCCGATAAAATGCTTGTGGTTATGCGTGTTTACTTTGAAAAACCCAGAACAACCATCGGTTGGAGAGGATTGATCACAGACCCGCGTCTAGATGGATCTTTTGATATCGCAGAAGGCTTGCATATAGCAAGGGGAATTATGATTGAAATACTGGAAAAGGGATTAGCAGTAGGTTCTGAAATTTTAGACCCCATTGTTCCACAATACATTTCCGATTTAATCAGTTGGGCTTCCATTGGGGCGAGAACCACAGAATCTCAGGTTCATCGAGAGATCTCCAGCGGATTATCCATGCCTGTAGGTTTTAAAAACAGCACAGATGGGAAATTTGAAAAAGCGATTAATGCAATAAGATCCTCTAACCATCCACATAGTTTTATCGGGATTGACGATCAGGGATTAACCTCTATATGTAGAACCAAGGGTAATATCAATGGCCATCTTATACTTCGGGGAGGCGACAACGGTCCCAATTATCATGTAGAAACCATTGAAGCCGTGGAAGAAACCCTTAAAAAAATGAATATCGCCCCCGCTATGGTTATTGATTGTAGCCATTCCAATTCCGGGAAAAAATATCAGCGACAAAACAGGGTACTTACCAGTATTATTGAAAGCAGAAATATTGGTCATGATTCTATCAAAGGATTTATGCTTGAAAGTAATTTATTCGAAGGAAACCAACCGATACCCGAGAATCTGCAGGACCTAAAATATGGAGTATCAATAACAGATGCGTGTATAAGTTGGACAAATACAGAACAGCTTATTTTACAGGCCTATAAGGATTTGAACTCTTGACCCCCTAACTCATGATTTTGTATAGTGCGTTGCATCCTAATTAATTATTGTAGGCGAATACGCTCATGGGACAAAGAACAAATATTACCAATAAAATCATTCAGAGAGTAAAAACTCTACTTGGTGATAAGCAAAATTTCACCAGACATCTAGAAGATTTCCACAGTGTAAATGGAGATAATGTAGAGTATTTTATGACTCTTGGCATGGTGGATCATGAAACGCTAAGTGTTCATGAAATTATTGCCCCTCAAAAGGGTTCGGGATTTCAAGATCTATTTTGGCTATTTAAATTGAATAATACTATGGAATGGAATCTCCAAAGCCTATCTAAAAATGGAGTAAAGGGAGAAGAATCTCTTATTCTTAGAGAGCTTTACGATCTATTTGTAAGATTAAACGCAGATGAATCTGATAATAGAATTATTAAATTAGAAATACCACAGCCTTCACAAGATTTTAATAGAACATTTAATCCATATTTAAAACGATTATATAGTTATATATACCTTCTTATGGGATCTGCCCTATTGGTCTTTGGTCTTTTTGCAACACTTTTTGTAAGTAATATTCAATATAATAGAATGGCACGTATTGTGAATACACTTGGCTTATCCATTTCAAAATCAGCAGATGGAAGTGAGAGTGTTATTGATTCTTTGGCGAGACAGGTTGGTGAAATATCTCAAACGGTGGATTTGCTCTTGGAATCAAAGGAAATGGAGCAGGAAGCTTTTGAATTTAACCGATTCAACATGTCCACATCAATCCGGCAACGGGCGGATAAATTAAATAATAGAAATCAATACTCCATGAAAAGAGCCTATTATTATATTGCAGACAGAGTCGAAGATTCTACAAGTTATGGAGAACTCTATTATCATTTCTCCAGGCTTCCCGAAAACAATTCACAAGCAGAAACTCTTTTAGCCACAGATAGAGATAATATAATTTCCTTAAACCGATATAATTCTCCCATATCTTATTTATTATATCCAGTCCGCCTAGACGGTGGTTATAATGATGGGGAAGGCTTTATGGTTTCTTGTGGTTATATGGATATGAGATTAAATCCACTTGGAGAGGGAGGTGGAAGGCCTCATTATGCAGTCGATATTATCAATATTAATAATATTATTAATAT
>JAQICO010000128.1 GCA_027858495.1 Spirochaetaceae bacterium | reverse complement strand
ATAGATAATAATGGTGGTTTTGAGTTAAAAATAAAAGAAAATGGTAGTTGCTTTATCCAAATATCTCTTCTGAATTCAAATTTAGATATCAACAGTAGGTCTGTTTTGTCTCGATCTTTTATATTAGAAGCAGGAACAATAATAGAACTCAATGAGCTATAAATAACAAAAAGATTTAATCTTCTAATGACTAGAGAACAATCAATTATTGATTCTATTGATGATTTGAGTTTCAGGTGGAATCCTGTTACAGGTGCAGACTTTTATTCAGTATATATATTTGATAATGATGAAGAACTCATATCACTGTTTATAACTAATAATACAGATTATATATATGATAGAACTGCTAAAATAATCCCTTTTGATGAGCAATTAACTTCCATTGAAATAATAAAACAGATACCTTTCTATCGAATCAATGTTCCAGTAAAAAATGGAGATTATAGAGTCAAAGTGGCCGCTGTAAAAATACTCTCCTCTGGCATTGAGTCTGTAATTTCAAGATCTGTCGATGATGACTTCATTATTAGATGATTTTAAGTATTATATCCCTCCACTTAATTCCCTGCCTATCTGAAACCCCTCCAGTGCTTTCGCGCCTCCGGGGTCGGCTCCGGCCCTCCTGGCCTGCGCCTTTCAAGATAAGCAAAAATTAAGTGCAATTTTGCATCGTGCAAAACTGGTTCGCTCATTGCTCGCCCATGCAACCGGTGTGATTTCATGCCCTCCGGAGTTCAGTTTTGGATCCTGGTGAACATGCCCGACAGGGCGGGTTTAACAGCCTGAATGATTCCCCGGAAGGCGACAGGACTTTGTTCTGACTACCCGCAGGGCGTGCGGAGAAATGCTTTTCAGGGTTACTTCCGATAAGCCGGCTTATCGGAAGTGGGACGGTACCGCCGGGGCTGGTGGTGATATTTCAGATAACAGAATAGAGTCTCTGATGATTTTGGATCGGCGGTGGAAAGGTTTTCGTAGCCGCTTCCGGGGGGATTGGTTGGCTTTTTTGGGGAGGCGCCAGCTTCTTCATTATAAGCCGTAGCGAGGGTGCCAGACCTTTGAGCGCAGCGATTGGCTGCGTACCCTCGCTACGGCTCCCGCTTCCGGGGGGATTGGGTTGGCTTTTTGGGGAGGCGCCAGCTTGGGGGGCAAAATGTTCGGAAAAATCAGGCAATCCGCGGTTTATTACGCAATTAATGCTGCGCATCAACAGCGCAATAAACCTAAATCCCGGGGCTTATATGATATCCGGAAATATATTTATCCTGCTTAATTGTGCTGATAAAAGATTAGGAGCCGAAAGAATCAAGGTATAGAGTAAAAGGAAGGTATATCAAAAAAATAAATGTTTGATTTATCGGAGTCCTTCACTGTATAATAATTTTTCTATTTAAAAAAAGGAGTACAATTTGAAAATCTTCAATAAAATTATTCTGCTGCTATTCACAGCACTTTTATTAATCATCAGCGGCTGTACCTCAGCTGGTGCCCCCTCTTCCGGAGTCGACGAGAATGGGGTTCCCTGGGTTTCCCAGCGGCCGGGCAAATTGGATGGTGTTTCTATTTGGAAGTTACCCTCAGCTCCCTCGGGCAGCCGGCCCGATCAATCCTGGCTTGCTCTGGGTTCGGATCCCATGGGAAATATTTATATTTCCGGTCACGATCACCAAACCAATTCCATGTTGTACCAATTGAATCAGCAGGATAGTATTCTCCGCTGGGTGGGAGATGCCCGGCAAGCCTCCCTGGATGCAGACAACTGGCAGAACGGTGAAACTGCAGAGAAATTCCACACCCGCCCAATTTTCCATGAGGGAAGAGTCTATGTGGCCACCCTGGATAAATCCAGCATGGATAACGCCTACCGATCCACAAGGGGCTTTCATTGGTACGCCTACGATCTGTTTTCCAATGATTTTATTGATCTGAGCGCCGAAGAACCCAATGGGGTAGGTGCAGAAAGCCTTCAGATCGTTACTATCCAGATAGATCCAATCAACAATTTGCTCTACGGTATGTCCATTCCAGAAAATAAGGTGGTTCGTTACGATATTGAACAGGGCCTGACCACAGTGCTTGGGAAACCCGAGGCCTGGACAGGATATTTTTATAGCAACCGCTATATGTGGGTGGATTCCCGGGGGCGTCTTTACATTTCAGGTGGTACCCAGAGGAATCAATGGAACCAGCAGGAACCGGTGGATGTGTTGGATCATATTTGGTTCTACGATGATGAGCATGGTTTTGGAGAAACTTCCTTTATGCTGCAGGGGGCTAATTCCATCGAAGTGGGCCAATGGGATAAAGAGCATCAAAGTTTATATGTCAGCGATGACCAGGGGAATATTTACCGTTTTGAAGATGAAGGTCCTTCTTGGACCTACCTGGGCAGGCCCAATTTTTATGCCGGGGAGAGTGGACGCAATAAAAACAAGACCTGGGTTTTTAACCTCTCCGCCGATGAAGAAAAAATTTACATTGGCAGAAGTGATAATTTTGATATAGCAAATGAGATTTGGGAATTTGATATAGCTTCAGGAGATTCATATAAACTATGCAGTCTTAGAGAATTGGATAGCAGGGCAGGATATAAAGACTTTATTACCGGTTACGATTCCTGGGATAATCAGGGCAATTTTTATATGTCTGCCTTTGCCATGTTTGACCGGGAAAATGTCTATATGATGGGTATAAACCCAGTCCGATTGAAGCTGGCCAAGGGAATAATTTCTGAGCTGATTGAAGTAAATGTACAAACTGTGGATGGGGCTCTTCAAATTTCCAGATCAGGTTCAACGGAAAATTCCCTGGAAATTCTTTACCAGACGGATTATCTAAATACCTCCGATGATTTGGTTGGATCTGCCTATGGTGAGCTTCTTTTCGCTACGGGAGAATCCCTGCTGATGGTAGACCCGGATGAACTCTCTGCTTTCTCTGAGTCTCAAACAACAGGATTGCTTTTTTCTCTTATAGCCGATGGAAACGATTATGTGGTTGGAATAAATCAGTCTGTAGAAATGGAATAATAAAGCCTGAATTTAAGTGAGGGCAACCTTCTTCAAAAAAGGCTGCCAGATCGGCTACTTCTGCAGATACATAGCTGTTCATATAAATTGCCAAAGCATCGGCATCTTCCGATGAATCTGCAGGATTATACATCTTTGAATTAAGTCCTACTTCCAAAGAGGTTTCTCCTAAATCGGGAGTGATCACCAGGGCAGGCATGATGGTCAAAAAACCAGGTGCAGCATCTAAATCATTTCCAACCTGAAGAGCTATGCTGGCGATTCCCAAATCCATGCTTCCGCCTATACCGTCAAATAAACCGGCATACCAATCTGAATTAGGTGCAAACACTTCATACATTCGGCCGGGGGGGGGCTTGCGATGTTGGTTTCAATACTTGCTTATTTCATATCTTGTCTATTGACAATCGATATATTGTCAAATAAGATAAAAAAATATCTATTGATCTGAGAAACTGGCTTTTCCTGGTTTCAAGGAATCTTATTCATCTGAACCTGAGGAGATCTAAGGGTGAGGAGACCAATACATTCCATGGGTAGGAATGGTACAAATTGAACAACAGACTCTCCGGCCTTTTTTGGGTGGCTGTAATTTTTGGGAATAGGACTCTTTAAAAGGGAATATACAGTACTCATTTAGGAGGACCATTATGTCCAAAAACAGCAATACCAGAGCCACCCATGATAATTTTATCGATTATTCCGCCATGAAAGAACTGGCCGAACAAGGGGAACCCCTTCCCTCTAGAGTAAAAGAACTCTGTAATAAAGCTAGGGAACTGAAGGGGCTTTCCCTGGAAGAGGCTGCAGAGTTACTCAATGTGGAGGACCAAGCCAGTCTGAAACTGATTCTGGATTGTGCTTCCTTTGTGAAAGAAGAGATTTATGGCCAGCGTATGGTACTCTTTGCTCCCCTTTATACGGGGAATCATTGCTCCAATAATTGTCTCTATTGTGGTTTCCGAACAGATAATAAAGATTTAAAACGAGTGGTGCTAAATAAGGATCAAATTATTCAAGAAACCGAGGCTCTGTTAAAACAAGGCCATAAACGGGTGTTGCTACTCTGTGGAGAAGATGCCAAACACCCTCTGGAACAGACACGAGAGGCTATTCGGACGGTCTATTCCGCCCGGCATAAAGATCAGGGGATACGAAGAATCAATGTGGAAATTGCCCCTATGAAAACTGAAGAATTTACCCAATTAAAAAAAGAAGGAATCGGAACCTATACCTGTTTTCAGGAAACCTATGATCCAGAGTTGTATAAAGAATATCATCCCACTGGAATGAAGCGGGATTACCTTTGGCGGCTTACGGCGATGGATCGTGCCATGGAGGGCGGTATCGATGATGTGGGAATAGGCGTACTTTTTGGTCTGGCTCCTTATAAAGCAGAAGTATTGGCAATGCTGGCCCATGCAAATCATCTGGAGAAGACCCACGGATGCGGTCCCCATACCATTTCAGTCCCTAGAATTGAACCAGCTCCTGGGGCTCCCCTCACCGAAATAGTTCCCTTTCAAGTCAACGATGAGGATTTTAAGAAAATTGTGGCAGTATTGCGCGTTACCTTGCCCTATACCGGGCTTATTCTCTCAACACGAGAGTCCACCAAGCTACGAAAGGAGCTCTTCCATTACGGTATCAGCCAGGTCAGCGCCGGTTCCAAAACAGACCCCGGAGGGTATTCAAGCCACAGCGATGAAAATTCCCAGTTTACTCTGGGGGATCACCGAAATCTAGAAGAGGTGGTCAGCGGTCTTGTCGATCATGGCTTTGTTCCCAGTTTCTGCACCGGCTGTTACAGAATGGGTAGGGTGGGTAATGACTTTATGGATCTTGCAAAACCAGGATTGATAAAAAAATTCTGTCAGCCCAACGGCATGAGCAGCTTTGCGGAATACCTCTATGATTTTGCCGGAGAAGAGACCCGGAATAAGGGATTAAAACTGATCGAAGAGATGACTGCCGCTTCTGATGATCCTCTGGTTAAAGAACGTACCGAATGTGGTGTCCGTGCCGTCGCTCAGGGAGAGCGGGATGTTTATGTCTAAGGATTTATCCCAGGAGGAGATCCTGGAATTATACCGCCGGGAAGACCCTGAAGAACTTTACCGAAGAGCCGAGCATTTGACCCGGCAGAATTTCGGCGAAGAGGTTTTTCTACGGGCCTTGGTGGAATTCACCAATTATTGCAGCTGTGACTGTCATTATTGCGGCATATCTCGCAGTAATTTGGGGGTAAACCGTTACCGTTTGGATGAAGAAACCCTTATGTCCGTTATCGAAAAAGGTCTGGAAAAGGGCATGAATACCTTTGTCCTTCAGGGCGGGGAAGATCCCAAGTGGCCGGCTAAACGTATAGCCAAGCTGGTTAAGGAAATCCGCCTTCGTTTTGGAAATGAATTCGCCCTTACCCTGAGCTGCGGCCTAAAGAGCAAGGAGGAGTACGCCCTGATGAAAGAGGCCGGGGCTAATCGATATCTCATGCGTTTTGAAACCTCGGACCCAGAACTTTTTAAGCAATACACCGGAGGTAAATCCCTGGAACGCCGACTCCAAGGTCTAAGAGATTTACACGACATGGGCTGGGAGGTGGGTTCAGGCTATATGACTGGCTTGCCTGGAGAGACCGAAGAAATCCGTATCAACAATGCTCTCCTATGCCAGCAGTTGGGATTACATATGTTGGGTATAGGCCCCTTTATCCCTCATCCCGATACCCCTTTGAAGGATGCAGAACAGCAGCCCTTGGAATGGGCGTTGAAAGGCACTGCCTTGTTACGATTGCTGCTGCCTAAGGCCAATATTCCCGCTACCACCGCTGCAGGTACCTTGGATCCCAGGGGCAGGGAGCAGATGCTTCAGGCTGGAGCTAATGTTCTAATGCCCAACATTACTCCGGTGGTGCATAAGAAGGATTATTTGCTGTACCCCGGTAAAATTTGTCTCGATGAAAGCGGCTTTGAATGTGTGGGCTGTCTGACCCTACGCTGTGAGGGAATCGACCGGGAGTTGAGTTTTAAACGGGGCGATTCACCTTCCTTTACTGGTGTTTGATAATGAAATACTATATGAACAGTCTGCATTTAAGGGAGATCTATCGATGAACAAACCAGATCCCTGTTATTGGGGAGAACAAACCCAAGCTGCCTTGGAATTATTTGGAAAGGGGCCCATTCCTGCCAGGGTTATCAAAGCCTTGGCTCAGGTTAAAAAGGCGGCAGTTAAGGCTCAAATTTCTGTGGAGAGTCCTTATCCTCAGGATTTTGAAGATTCACTGCTTCAGGCCTGTGATGAGATCATTGCAGGAAATCATAACGATCAATTTCCTCTGAATCTCAGAATGGGAAGCGCCGGAACCAGTCTGCATATGAATATCAATGAGGTACTCTGCAACCGGGCTAATGAATTATATCGGAAAGCCGGCGGAACTTGGCAGGCCCATTTCCTCGATGATATCAACCGATACCAATCCACCAATGATGTGCTTCCTACGGCCCTGAGCATTCTATTAGTTCAAGGACTCAATCGAATCGAGCAGGAGGTTATTCTTCTTCAAGAAGCCTTGGTGGAACGGGAAAACCGTTATGACGGTATTCTTATATTAGGCCGAACGGAACTGCAAGATGCACTGCCCATGAAACTGGGGCAGATCTTTGCGGCCTGGGCCGGCGGGGTGGAGAGGGACCGTTGGCGCATCAATAAATTGAAGGAGCGCTGTAGAACCATAGCCCTGGGAGGAACCGCCCTGGGAACCTGTTTCAGTGCACCCCGGGAGTACATTTTTGCTGCGGAGAAACAGCTTCGTCAGATTACGGCACTGCCTCTGAGCCGGAGCCAGAACCTTTGCGACGAGGTGGCTTTGCAAGATAAAACCGCAGAAGTTATGGGCGGATTAGGCCTCTGCGGGGATAACCTATTTAAAATGACCGGGGATCTTCTTCTCTATTCCTCCAGTCTGAGCGGAGAAATAACCCATGCTCATTTAATCTACGGTTCCACCATCATGGCGGGAAAAAGCAATCCGGTTTTATTGGAATATATCCAGGGACTGTCCGTTGAGGTCAGAGCCCAGGCAGACATGGTGATCCGACACTGCCGGGAGGGACAGCTGCAGCTCAACGCCCGTCTTCCCTTTATCATTTCAGGATTCCTTAAGGTCTGTGACGATCTTGAAGTGGCTTTAAAAACCATGACAGATAAATTACTTCCTTCAATGCAGCCCGATTTATCCACCATCGATAAAAAGCTTTATGGTTCTTCAGCATTGATTCAAGCCCTTAAGCCCTGGTTATCCTACGATAAAATAAAAGAAATATTTACAATGCTGAAACAACAGGAACATCCGCCCCGAAATAAAGAAAGCTGGATTCTATTTCTTCAGGAAGTAGGTGGTTTAACTCCCCAATTCCTTGAAACCCAGGGGTTTCAAAAAAGCTTTTTACAGGATTTTTTAAACAGTCCGGGCTTAACCGGATTTTACCGTAAGGAATTATAGATGACTCAAACACCCCTATCCGAAATACCTAAAATCACCCTGATGGGAATAACCAATGCCGGTAAAAGCTCTTTATTTAATCGACTTTTAGGCAAAGAAGAGACCATCGTCAGTGAACAGCCCGGTACCACCACCGATCCGGTTACCCGGCGAATAGAACTCTTTCCCATAGGACCGGTAGCCCTTACAGATACCGCGGGATTGGACGATCCCACTCTGCTTGGTGAGCAGCGCAGCCAACGCAGCCTAAAAGAGCTGGAACAGACTGATATTCTTTTACTTATTGTTCCAGGAGATAAACCTCCTCATCCTCAAGAAGATTTACTCAAAGCCGAGGCGGCAAAACGGGGTAAGGGATTGGTCATTGCCTTGACCTTTGCCGACCGGGAACTCCATCCCTGCCGCAGAGACTGGTTTGGTTCCCATAGCCACGTTCGTATCAACAGTCCCCAGAATCAGGGAATCGATAAACTATTAAAACTGTTAGAAAAACAGAGCCAATTATTAACCCCGGAGATCACTCCCTTGGAAGGCTTGGTAAAGGAGGGGGATTTGGTACTGCTGGTAACTCCCATAGATCTAGCGGCTCCCAAGGGCAGGCTGATTCTTCCTCAAGTGGAAACCCTTCGCGATGCCCTGGACCGGGATTGTGCGGCCTTGGTGGTAAAGGAACGGGAGCTGGCTCACTTTTACAACCAAATGAAGACTCCTCCGGCTTTGGTAATCACCGACAGTCAGGCCTTCAGTAAGGTGGCTGCTGACCTTCCGGAAGATCAGCCTCTAACAAGTTTTAGCCTGCTTTTTGCCCGTAAAAAGGGCGATATAGAGCAATATATTCAGGGTATGGAAAAGTTGGAAAAAATTCCCCGGGATGGGAAAATCCTGGTGTTGGAGGGCTGCAGCCATCACAAGCAGGCTGAGGATATCGGGACGGTGAAAATTCCCAGGTTATTCCGGCAGATGATCCATTCCCAGGTTAGCTTTCATCATGCCCGTGCTCTGCCGGAAATGGAAGAGCTGCGTACATATCACGGGGTGATCCATTGCGGAGCCTGTATGATGAAACGCCGGGAGGTTTCTCATCGTTTGGCCTTGCTTGAGAAAGAAGGAATTCCTGTGACCAACTATGGGCTGTTTTTGGGTTGGGTTAATGGGTTGTGTCCCCGTGCTTTACTTCCCCTCCAACGGCCTTGATCTTTGGCCGTTATCCTTCGTTGTCAGTCTTTAAGCCGTCCTCATGTAGCTTTCGCTACACTGCGGGTGCGTAAAGACTTCCGCCTCGGCTAGCGACCAAATCTCTGCGGCCTTAACTGGTGGTGTTGGCCGTTATCCTTCGTTGTTAGTCTTTAAGCCGTCCTCATGTAGCTTTCGCTACACTGCGGGTGCTTTAAGTCTTCCGCCTCGACTAACGGCGAAATCTCATCAATGTAGATTGAGATATTCTTTTAAATCCCAGGATGTTGTTATATGAATAGCTTTCAAGAATGATACTCTTTGAGAGTGGGCTGTTGTCTTCCAAAACTATGTATAGGAGATTCTCCTGCTCGCTCATTGCTAGAATCCTATTGGAATCGTTGAAATTAAATGTGACAGAATCTGATTTATTATTCAGGGCTTGCATAGTCAATTGGCTGTTTGACTCTCCTGTATGTATAATATAATTCTCCTGCAAGGAATGTTCCATCGGTGGACCGATACTTTTAGATTCTAGATTTATTTCGTATGTACGAATTCCTCTATCCCATATTGTTACCAGAGTATTGTCTGTGTAATCGAATCTAAGAGGATAACTATGAAGGAAGGAGTTTTCTGTTTGGTCCGGATTAATTTTTGCTCCAGCCATTAGCCATTGGCGTCTTTTTTTAACATTGAGCTGCCAATGGATTACAATACCTTCTTGGGGATCCGGTACTTCATGGCTGGTATATTCGGTATATATTCCATGAAGAAGGTCCAATGGATCATAGGGGAGAATATCCTTCACTATCCAAAGAAGCTCACAATTCCGACCCTCCTTGGGATCTATAACCACTAAGTCCGTATAAGAATCTGCCCATATAATTCCATCTCGTTCAATCATTCGAAAATGCCCTGGAATGGATATATAAGCTTCTTGAATGACATTATTGGGATCTGTTATATCGTAGATAGCTATCCCTGAATATTTACAAGATATCAGTAGTAAATTGTTTAGGATTATCATCTCTCCAGGATTGGATAGACTACCTCCCAGGGGATATATCATATAATTGTTACGTATTGTTTCTATTGATCCATAGACCGGGGTATAGTTGTACTCCCAGTAGGTATCTATCCTTCCATGGCTTGTGACGGTGAAGCATATCCCCAATATAAATAATATTAAGAAAAATAAATTCCTCATTACCATACTATAGAGTAAACTCACCTATTTTTCTTATATACCATTCGAAAGAGATAAATATATTCCTGTTGAGAACTGATGCTTGTGTTGTTGTTAGTTTTTTTCTTTGAGTATTTGGCTGTAGATAATACCGGTACTTGATTCTACTACATTGCAGATTATTTGATTGTAGGAGAATAGAAAGACCATAAATCCATTACGGCTGGCTGCAAAGATTGTCTCGGGACCTACATCGGTATTCCTTGTCTCACCAGCAGATCCGTTGACCATGTGATAAACATTATTTATTGGGCCCAAGATCTGCATATCATGTTCATGCCCGGCAATATATATATCTGCTCGATTATCTAACAGCGGCTGAAGTCGGTATATCAACGTTCCATTAAAACCATGAGATCCATAACTGTATAGAGGTTTATGTCCGGCCACAATTATCCAGCGGGCCGTAGAATCGGTCAGTTGGTTGTCTATCCAATCCAATTGCTCTGCATCCCCCGTTATCAGTCTGTCCGTATCTATGAATATGAATTGAATTTCAGTAC
>JAQICO010000253.1 GCA_027858495.1 Spirochaetaceae bacterium | reverse complement strand
CTGGGTCCCTGGGTCACCTTACCCCAATTTTCAAGAACCATTTTTAGGATCTCCAGGGATGCCAAGGTAACAATCGCGATATAATCCCCCTTAAGACGAATAACAGGCAAACAGAGAATGATACCAAAAATAGTTGAGCATATAGCGGCCACAGGCAGAGCAATCCAGAACATAAGTCCCTGGTCGATACCCAAGGTCATAAACCAGGGGCCAAGGTAATAAAAGAAGAGGCTATAAGCATAGGCCCCAACAGCATAAAAGGCCGCATAACCAATATGTAGTATTCCACCATAACCCACCACAATATTTAATCCCAACCCAAGAATTACATAGATTAATACAGAGATCATAATATTTGTCTGATACATGGAAAAGACAAAGGGATAACCAATTAAAACTGAGGCTAGAAGCAATTTTACAATAAGGGGTTTGGCCTTTAAAATATCAATAAAGGTATAAATCTTTGTACCAAAAGGATTATCCAATATTTTAGTTTTTAGCCGATCTGATTTTTCTTTTTCGATTCCTCTTCGTTCTAACATTCTACGCCAAATAAAAGATAGAATAAAAAAGGAGAAACCAATGAAAATCATATTTTTCCAACGGTAAATGGTACCGGATTCTCCATGTAAAGTAGAGACCTTCATAACCATAATAGGGAAGGTCAAAAACATAAACCATAATGATGCTTTGATGGATTCTTTTAATTCCTTTTTCCAATCAATTTTCATATTCATAAAATTCCCCTAAACCTTCTTCATTTCTTTTCGCCCTAAAATCCCCGAAGGCCGTACAATTAAAATAATAATCAAAATAATGAAGGCAAAAGCATCTTCATAGTCACTGGAAATATACCCAGCACCGAGGCTTTCGGTCCAACCAAGGACAAAACTACCCAATACAGCTCCCGGGATGGAGCCAATACCGCCCAATACTGCAGCAACGAAAGCCTTAATTCCAACGATAAATCCTATGTAATAATTGATTTGCCCCATATAGGAACAAATAAGAACACCGCCTAAGGCTGCTGTAACAGATCCAATAATAAAAGTAATAGATATAACGCGATTTACATTGATGCCCACCAGCTGGGCCATCTGTTTATCCTGAGAGGTTGCCCTCATGGCTTTTCCAATCCGTGAAAATTTAATAAGCAAGGTTAAGAACTCAATATCGACTGCGGTATAAGATATTATGATGACTTGGTTAGAGTTCATAATGTGCTTGATGGGTTCTAAAAAACGAAACTGAGGGACCCAGTTAGGAAAGGGTAGATAATTCGAGGTTTGTGCGAGCAGAACGTAGTTCTGAAGGAATATTGACATACCTATAGCCGAGATTAGAGCAGATAATCGAGGAGAATTTCTTAGGGGTTTATAGGCTATTTTTTCCATGGTTACTCCATAGGCAGCGGAATAAACCATCGCGGCTAATAATGCGATAATAAGAACCAATGTAACGGGGACACCGGCATTGGCCAAAGTGGCTCCAATAATTAAGGCTGTAAAAGCTCCAATCATATAGATTTCGCCATGTGCAAAGTTAATAAGCTGAATAATACCATATACCATTGTATAACCAAGGGCAATTAATGCATAAATACTTCCCTTTACGGTACCGCTCATCAATAAACGAACTAAATATTCCATAATACTTCCTGAAATAAACAGAATCAGGAGTCCCAGGGACTCCTGATTCTAAAAAATACAATTTAAAGGATAAATCCTTAGTTAATTTCTACAAATTCTCCATTTTGAACCTGGTAAACAGAGAAACCTACACCGATGGCATCACCCTTACTATCAAAACTAATATTACCCAGGGGGGTTTCAACATATTGTCCCTGAAGAGCAGCTCTTACTGCAGCATAATCAACGGTTCCGGCAGTTTCGATTGCTGAAAGTAAAGCTTCTGTTGCAGCATAGGCATTATAGAAAAAAGCACCTGGCTCTTCTCCATACTTAGCCACATGGGCTGCTGTTGCTTCCTGATAGATTGAATTGGAACTTGTATCTACAGGCCCTGTGGCATAAACACCCTCTGAAAAGGCGCCGGCAACATCAATGAATGTATTATCTTTAACTCCGTCATCGGAAAGGAAGGGAAGTACAATACCTAGACTGCTCATTTGAGTTACCAGTTTAGAAGCTTCCGGATGGTATCCACCCCAAATAAGGGCTTCTGCTCCGCTGTTTTTAACTTTGTTTAAAATTGCACTATAATCTAAACCACCGGGAGTTACACCTTCAAAAAGCACAACCTCAAGATTTCTTTCTGCTGCATAACTCTGGCAGAATTCAGCAAAACCTTTACCATAATCACCTTTATCATGAAGAATCGCCACGGATTGGAGTCCTAAAACATCCACAGCAAAATCCACTTCTGTAACGGCTTGAGCATCATCTGGAGCAATGGTTCTAAAGAAGTTGGGATAATCTCCACTCTGTGTAAGAGGAGGATTAGTGGCAGAGGGAGAAATAGTAAGAATCTGAGAATCCTTATAAATTCCCAAAGCAGCTTTTGTAGCCCCAGAACAAATATGTCCAATCACGGCTACAACCTTTTCTCCAACCAATTTTGCGGCTGTATTTGTGGCTATTTCTGGTTTACACTGATCATCTTCGGTAATCAGTTCAATCTGTTTTCCAAGTAAACCACCATCTTCATTCCATTTATCTACTACTAATTGAGCAGCATTAATGGTGGGTATACCATAGGATGCCAGGTCTCCTGAATGAGCTCCACCAACACCAATCTTAATGGTATTACCTTCCTTTGAACAACTTGCTAGTAAAATAGCAGCAAGAGTCAATACAAAGAGTACTTTCTTCATTTTAATCTCCTTATTAACTGAAAATCAGTTATATAAGTATATTTATAATATGCAATATAGTCAGTTGTCAACGATTTACCTTAATATGTATTTCTAATATTCCTTGAGATATTAAAAGATTAAGTTAAATTTCCATTTCATTTCAAAATTATTGTTCCTTGAATAATTATCAATTTCAACCGAAAATATTATTATGAATAAGATTATTCCCTTTGTCAGCGGCAAAGGCGGTGTCGGAAAGAATCTGCTACGTGCAAATATTGGTATTGAATTAAGCCGTCAGGGTAAAACGGTAATTTTGGCAGATTTGGATTTTGGTGCTGCAAATCTTCATACCCTATTAGGCATGAAAAATAACCGGGAAGGTTTAGGTAGTTATTTATCCATTAAAAATGAGTCATTAGAACGATTTGTCTGCCCTACAGATTATAAAAGATTATATCTTATTCCCGGTGATGAGTTGATGTCCGGGATGGCAAATCATCCCTACTTTATGAAAAAAAAATTGATAAAGGAACTTAAGGAACTTACGGCAGATTATGTATTATTAGATCTTGGTGCAGGTACAAATTTCAATGTTGTAGACTATATGTTAATATCCAACAACCCATTCATCATTATTACTCCCGACCCACCAAGTATATTAAATGCCTACGGCTTAATAAAAAATGGGCTATATCGAAGGTTATTGCGTTATTTACCTTCCAACAGTACCAATAGAGAGTCACTGCTTAACGCACTACATGGCAAAATTGAAGGGACAGAAAAGAGCTTAGATTCGATTCTTAATTTGGCTATTGAAAACCAGGAAGAGACACAGAATATTCTATCCTTCAAAAACGAATTCTAACCTCAAATAATAATTAATAT
>JAQICO010000119.1 GCA_027858495.1 Spirochaetaceae bacterium | reverse complement strand
AGACCAAGTAGAGGGTTCGTTTAACAGACCATTGGATTCTCCCGGTAGCGGGATTCCTACGGTTTGTCCAAATCCGAAATTTTTCAACATATTGTAAAAATCAAGATTATCAGCTCCTTCTATTGCATAGGAGGTACCGACATTGCTGGAATAAATAAGGATCTTTTCCAGATTTAAAACTCCATAATTGCCTAAATCTGTAATAGGGGGAATATTATACTCCTGGAAAAAGTCCGGATTATAGCCTCCTGAAGTATCGAATTCCATTTGGGGATTTACCGAATTTAATTCCAAAGCAGAAGACAGGGAAAAGATTTTAAAAACTGAACCCGGTTCATAACTTGTAGTACTTATGTTATCTCTTCTTTTATCAGCGCTGTATTGATCAAAATGATTAGGGTCGAAACTGGGCAGAGATACATAGGCCAAAATATCTCCTGTTCTCGCCTCCATCAATAGAGCCATTAGAATATCTGGCTGATATTTTTCCATGGAATCTTTACAACTCTTTTCCAATAGATATTGGGATTCCAGGTCCAGGCTTAGATAAACATGATTCCCCTGGGTCTGGTGAGGGTCAGACTGAATTTGCGGGGGCGATAATAAATCGTTATAAGTATATTCAATTCCGTCTAAACCGACATTATCCATGCCTGTATAGCCCAGAACATGGGCTGCTATTTCTCTGGCAGGATATAATCTGCCCGGTTCTGGTTCAAGATTAATCCCCTGCAATTTTCCCTGAGCTTTTAGGCTTTCTATTTCCCTGAATTGACCAGGAGAGACCTTGCGGCTTATATATTTGAAATTGGAGCCCTGGACATTTTCCATCATATCCAGAAGTTCCTTCTGATCCATGGATAATATATCCGCTAAAAATACGGAATTCTCCTCTGGATTTTGGATGTCAGGTATCCATAGAGAAACAGAATAGAGCTGGGTTTCTATGGCAAGAATATTGCCGTTTCTATCGTATATATTCCCTCTTACAGGGCGGTTAAGCTGGATTTCCTCGGTGCCCAACAGTTCTGTGGGGCCCAACATTATCCATGCAAAACGTAGGAGGATTAAAAGCGCGATAAAACTGAGTCCAATAAAAACCAGTTTTAGACGTTTTTCTCTAATTTCTTTATTCATAGGCCTTAATTACCCTTCCAATTACCCATCCGTTTTTAATAAAACCTAAATCTCTGGAATCCCTTGAATGAAATTGATTATCTCCTAAAACAAGAAAATTTCCCAGGGGAACCTTATCATATTCCTTAAGCCATTGTTCCTGAGGGTAGGTGAGAAAGTATTTTCTATGGTAGCCCAACAGTTGATGGTCATTAATAAGAATCGTATCTCCCTGGGAGAGCACGCAGCGTTTTACAAGCCATTCCCTAGTATGAGGTAGTCTAAATACAAGAATATCTCCTCGTTGAGTTTCTTGAGTTATCTTTTTAATCAATACGATTTGACCGTTATGAAGAGATGGTTCCATGGAACTTTCCTGAACCCGGGCAATCATAAAAAAGTTTCCATAACCCACAAGTAGGAGAACTAAAAATAAGGGGAATAAAAAAAACCTTCGATTAAGCACATCTTATATTAATATAGCCTAGAGATTTTGTCGATATAAAGATTGATGCAACTTCACCGAGAAACCCAAAAAATTAGACCTCGACTCAAACCTTTATTAAAGAATGAGTGTAAATCCCTATCTTTGATCCCCCTGATGTATAAGGGGTTTTTTGTTGGATTAACATTTTTTTTGTTTTTTTTAATGTTGGCCCCCCTGGGAGACTGGGGACAAAAACTCATGGATAGCAAAAGATACTTTATTAATAGAATAAACGGTATTTCATATAAGTTGCCAGGAGAGCAGGAATTTAACATTTCTGATAAAACGGAAATACAGCGGGCCAGCTTTACCGACGATGTCTTTACACCTGAAATTACAACTGAGATTTCAGAAATTGAAGAAATCGAACAAAGTTTTTCAAGCTACAAAGTGGTACAAGGCGACAACATCCGTATTATTGCTGCCAAAGTAGATTTGGATGCTCAGAGCCTTATTTCCTTTAACCATCTTCAAAGCCCCCAAGATCTTTTTGAAGGGCGAAGTTTAAAAGTTCCTCCCTTTAGGGGTTCGGTGGTATATATTGGAAGAAATGAGACTCCACTTCAAATGCTGCAGCGTTATAATCTTTCTGAGTCGGCTCAATGGATTAAATTGGATACAAGGCGCTATTATATTGCATTGAAATCCCAGGATTTAAATTACTGGGACCATCATTTTATAACCCCTGTGGAAGGTGAAATCTTACAACCATACGGAATGCATGAAAATCCTCTAACCCATGTTAAAGCCTTTCATGACGGTATGGATTATTCAGGAGAACAAGGAAGCCCTGTGTTGACAATAAACCGGGGCAGGGTGGTGAAACTGGGGATACACCATTTTTATGGGAAATACGTTATAATCTCCCATCCCAATGGATACCAGTCTTTCTATGCTCATCTACAGGATTTTTCCGTAGCGCAAGGTGATACTGTGGAAAAGGGTGATCAGATTGGAACCATGGGAAATTCCGGACAGGTTAACAGCATTCAATTACATTTTTCACTGTTTATCAACCAAGAAAAGGTTGATCCCCAAGAATATCTATATTAATATAATCTAATCATCGAGGAGTTCATAAAATGCGAAAACTTATCATAATCGTAATATCGTTATTGGCCGTTTTTAACTTAATATCAGCATATAGTTGCTATAAGTTTGATAATAAAGCTAATATTGATAATCAAATTTCCATCAATACCGACTCATTTAATAATTAGTCTCTAGGCTCCACAGCATTTTTTATATTTTTTACCACTACCGCATGGACAAGGATCATTTCTACCAACCTTTGGCTCGGTTCTTTTAACCTGTATTTTTGAAGGATTAGCTTCTTTCCTTTCCATATTTCTAGGATTTCCAAGCCCCCCCATCCGTTGAGCTGTACCGTGCTGTGCAACTGCCTGGGGACGATTCGCCCCGTATTGTCGCGTAGAATTCCTTTTAACCTTGACTCTAAAAACCTTTCGGGCAATGGAAATTCGCATCTCATCGATTAATTCGCTGAATATGTTAAACCCCTCATTTTTATATTCCACCAGAGGATTTTTTTGTGCATAGGAACGCAGATATACCGCCTCTCGAAGTGCTTCTAGAGCTTCAAGGTGCTCTTGCCATTTACTATCCAAATTCCGTAAATATTCCGCTCGAATAAACCAGTTAATCTGTTCTTTACCGGCCATTTCAGTTTTTTCTTTCAAGTCATTTTTAACAAGATTCAAAATATAGTCTTTATTGCATTGATCCTGGCTGTACATTTTCCCAATCTCTTCTATATCAATTCCAAAATTATGTACCAGTCTATCCTTTAAACGGCTCTGGGCAAATTCCTGATTTTCTAATTTTATATCCTGTTGATAATCATCCATTAGAATATCAACAATCTCATCTCCCGTTTCTAAAATCAAAGAACTTAAGTTCTTTTCTGTAAGAACGATATCACGTAATTTATATATCTGAGTTCGCTGTTTGTTTAATACATCATCGTAGTCTAGAAGATGTTTTCTAACATCATAGTTTCTGTCTTCCACTCTTTTTTGTGCCCGTTCAAGGGATTTATTTATCATAGAATGTTGCAGGGGTTCTTCGCCGCTAAAACCCAAATTAGTCATGGTCTTTTTGAATCGATCCCCCCCAAAAAGACGCATCAAATCGTCATCTAATGATATATAAAATTGTGAGTGACCAGGGTCTCCCTGACGTCCAGAACGCCCTCGAAGCTGATTGTCTATTCGACGGGACTCATGTCTTTCTGAACCGATGACATAAAGACCGCCAAGTTCTTTTACTTCCTGATTATCCTTTTTCCAAATTTTTATTTCCTCGGCCAGAGCTTTCTGATAATCCTCTTCCGAGGCATCAGTTCCAACTCTTCTGCGGGCTCTATGTTCGGCATTTCCACCCAACTTTATATCCGTTCCACGTCCGGCCATATTGGTAGCGATGGTTACCGAACCCTTCGCTCCGGCTTCGGATATGATTATTGCTTCCCGTCCATGGTTTTTTGCATTGAGTATTTCGTGTTTAACTCCCGTGGCTCGTAAATGAGAGGATAGTTTTTCCGATTTTTCTACTGAAATAGTACCAACCAGTATGGGTTGACCCCTGTCACTAATTTCTTTGATTTTTTCACCGATGGCCTGGAATTTATAATCTTCATTTAAATAGATCTCATCGTCCACATCAATTCTATGAAGCGGTCGATTGGTGGGTACCACTATTACATCTAAACCATAGATCTTCTGAAATTCCCGGGCCTCAGTATCGGCAGTACCGGTCATACCGGAGATTTTATCGTACATACGGAAGAAGTTCTGAAAAGTTATGGTTGCTAGAGTTTTATTTTTTTTGGCAACCTTGATATTTTCCTTAGCTTCAATGGCCTGATGTAAGCCATCGGAGTAACGTCTGCCTTGCAATACACGTCCTGTAAACTCGTCTACGATATTAACCTGTCCGTCCTGAATCAGGTATTCTTTACCTTCATGGAACAGATGATGAGCCTTCATGGCCTGGGTGAAATAATGGACAAATTCAAAATTCTCTTCATCAAAAAGAGAGCCCTTTATCAAATTCTGTTTTTCAAGAACAGACTCCATCTTATTCATACCATCATCGGTAAACATGATGCGCTTGCTCTTCTCATCAATTTTATAATCCCCCACCAACTTGGTATGACCCATGGGGTCTTCCAAGGGATAATCACCCGTTGCAGGATCTTTTTCAACTTCCTTAAGAAATTTAACCAGTTTGTTTACCTGGTTGTATTTACTGGTGTCTTCTTCCACCGAACCGGAAATGATCAAAGGGGTTCTAGCTTCGTCTATAAGAATGGAGTCAATTTCATCTATGATAGCGTAGGGGTGGCTTTTTTGAGTACGTTTTGTCAGGTCCCAACCCATGTTATCTCGAAGATAGTCAAAACCAAATTCGTTGTTGGTACCGTAGGTGATATCTTTGGCAT
>JAQICO010000075.1 GCA_027858495.1 Spirochaetaceae bacterium | reverse complement strand
GTACTGAAGACGGTATCTGTATGGTAGAAGGTGGTGGACAAGAAGTTTCTGAGGAACGTATGCTCAAAGCCATTACCACTGCAGAGGTTGAAATCAAAAAAATCTGTGACTTTCTTAAGGATTTTGCTGAAAAATGCGGGAAGACGAAACTTCCCTTTGCAGCTCCCCCGGAACCCCTGGATTTAACAGAACAGGTAAAGAAAGAAATCATGGATCCCATGTCTAAAGCTCTTTTTACCGAGGGCAAAGACGGTCGTCATGATGCTGTTAAATCTATTAAGAAAGAATATTTCGAAAAATATAAAGATCAGATACCCGAGGGTAAAGAAAAACTATTTTACGGAATATTTGAAGATGTAGAAAGAAATGTTCTTCGAAATTCTATCCTAAATGATGATAGACGTTGTGATGGTAGAAAATCCGAAGATATTCGTAAAATTACCAGCGAAATAGGGATGTTTAATGGTCCCCATGGAAGCGCGCTTTTTACAAGAGGTGAAACTCAGTCCTTGGGTACCACCACACTTGGAACCGTTTTTGATGAACAAATTATGGATGACATTGATGGAGATCGTCGATCATCCTTTATGTTACATTATAACTTTCCTCCCTATTCTGTCGGTGAAACCGGACGTCTAGGTACAGGTCGTAGAGAAATTGGGCATGGCCATTTAGCTCAAAGAGCTATTGAAGGTGTTTTACCTGCCAAGGATGAGTTCCCCTATACCATAAGAGTTGTTTCTGAAATTCTTGAATCCAATGGTTCTAGTTCTCAAGCAACGGTTTGTAGTGCATCTATGTCATTACAAGCTGCTGGGGTTCCTTTGAAAAAACCTGTAGCCGGAATTGCCATGGGGTTGATTACCGATGGAACAAACTTTAAGGTTCTTTCGGATATCCTTGGTGAAGAAGATCATATGGGCGATATGGACTTTAAAGTCGCCGGTTCTGAAGAAGGAATAACCGCCTTTCAGATGGATATAAAAATTCCTGGAGTTAGTGTTGAAATAATGACAAAGGCATTGGAACAAGCCAAGGCCGGCCGTCTGCATATTTTAAATGAGATGGCAAAAACCATCAGTGCTACAGCAACAGAGATGTCTGCCACAGCACCCAAAATCACAACTTTTAAGGTGGATGTTGAAAAAATCGGTTTAATCATAGGCCCCGGTGGAAAAACAATTAATAGTATTTCTGAAAAATCCGGAGCTAGAGTAAATATTGAAGAAGATGGAACTGTAACTATCTTTAGTAAAGAACAGAAAGGTGCTGAGTTGGCTGAAAGTTTCATTTCCGCACTGATAGAAGAGCCTGAAGTAGGCCGAATATACATGGGAACCGTTAAAAGACTGATGGATTTCGGAGCATTTATAGAAATTCTCCCTGGAAAGGAAGGTCTTTGTCATATTTCAAGAGTTTCCAAGGATAGAGTGGAGGATCTTCGTTCTGTTATTAAAGAAGAACAGGAAGTTGAAGTACGACTTATTGAGGTTGATAGAATGGGCCGGCTTAATCTTAGTATCGTGGATGCTCAGAATCCAGACTGGAAACCCCAATTCGGTAATAGGAAATAAAATCTATTTAGCACTGTTAAGGATTTATTCTTTAATAGTGCTAAATGGCAATACGCAATGAAAGAACTGGTTATTCGATTTACTGGAAAAACTGATTTAGCCCCTCATTATGCTAGCACAGAAGCTGCTGGAGCTGATTTAAAGGCTGATTTAGAAGAAAAGCTAGAAATAAAAACCGGTGAACGATTACTTGTGCCAACTGGGATTTTCATGGAAATCCCTTTGGGATTTGAAGGTCAGGTTCGTCCTAGGTCGGGTTTGGCATGGAAACATGGAATCGGACTTTTAAATTCCCCCGGAACCATCGATTCGGATTATCGGGGAGAAATTAAAGTTATACTTATAAATCATGGACAGGAGAGCTACTTCATAAAACCTGGTGAACGTATAGCTCAATTGGTAATCTGCCCGGTATTTCAGGCAAAATTCCAACAAGTCGAAAATCTAGAAAATAGTCATAGAGGAGCCGGAGGATTTGGCTCTACAGGCAAACATTAAATATCTATTTTTTATATCTCTTCTCTTTTTTTCTTGCTCGGGAGATCCTCAGGTCAAAAATTTAGAACTAAACGAGTCTAATAGATCTGAAGAAACAATGGTAAATAGTAATACAACTATAATCTCTGAACATCTTAATATTGAGGATTCTTTTAATGATATTCTATATAAACAAAAGAATCTTCTATTGGCGAGGCATTTATGGGAAACCCAGGGCCCATTCTATATAGAAGATCTATCAATGCAGCAAAGTGTACTTAGGATTCTCTATTCTAGTCATTTAAGGCTCCCTGAGGGAATGGGGAATATTTCCGTACTAAAGGTAATCTCAGATGACCTTTGGGTAGGTACATGGGATGGAGCTGTTTTCCGTTATTCCTTATCCACTGAAGAATGGGATATTATAGAAGCTCCAATTGAATCATTAAATGTAAATACTGTTTATTCCATTGAAGAGGATGGAGGTATCATCTGGCTGGTACATTATAATAGAATCCTTGGTTATTCTACAAACAGTTCAACCCTAAAACCATGGCCTTCAGATTCCATACCTGGACGTAATCGAGAAAAGGAAATATGGAAG
>JAQICO010000009.1 GCA_027858495.1 Spirochaetaceae bacterium | reverse complement strand
TAACTACATCGCCGGATTTTAAATCATCTCCATGAATTACGGTTAGCCCGTCCACTTCCGGGGCTTGCATAAAACCTCTTGCCAGGTAAAGGTCCTCTTGGGGAATTTCCTCCTCAATAAGATATATTCCCTCTTGTCCAAGGTATTGCTTCAGATTATTTTCCATAATTTTTTGCTGGGCAGCTTCAATCTGTTTTTTTAAAGCCCTTCCCCGACGGCGTTCAAAGTAGCTGCGTAATCCCTTGGATTCTTTATAGGCGGGTGTATCTTCTTCGGGGGAATATGTAAATACACCGAGCCAGTTTAGATTAGCCCTTTGTTGAAAATCCAGCAATTCCTTTGCAGATCTTGAGTTTTCACCGGTAAAACCTGTCAAAAATGTGGATCGAAATACCGCATCGGGTCTTCGTTTTTTTATTTCTGTTATTAGCTTAAGATAGCTATCTGCATCTCCCCGCCGACCCATTGCACGCAGAACCGGTATATGGGCATGTTGAAAGGGTATATCGAAGTAGGGAAGTATACGGGAATCCTGGTCCATTAAATCTAAAATTTCAAGGGGAAAATGATCGGGGTGGATGTAGAGTAGTCTAAGCCAAAAATCCCCCTTTAACTGAGAAATGGCCTTGAGGAGACCGATGAAGGTTTCCCTGTCTCTGTCTATGCCGAAATTGGCCAGATCCTGGGCAACTAGATTGATTTCGAATATTCCTTGACTTAAAAGCAGCTGAATCTCATTTACAATATCAGATTGAGGGCGACTTTTTACCGAGCCTCGAATTAATGGTATGGCGCAATAGCGACAGCGGTTATTACAGCCTTCGGCAATTTTTACATAGGCAGAGCCCTTAAAGGATAATAAATAATCTCTAGCCGGATAAGCCGAAGGGCTTTTGGGAATATATACTTGACCATCAAGAGGGTTTTCAATCAGATCAGTTATGAGTTCTGGTGCACTGTTTCCAAAAACAGCATCTAATTCGGGCATGGAATTCTTCAGTTTTTCACCGTAGCGCTGGGCCATACAGCCGGCTGCTATAATCTGTGTATTAGGGAAGCGTTGTTTAATATCCAGTATCACATCTACGGCTTCTTTTTTTGCCGATTCAATAAATCCACAGGTATTAACAATGACAAGATCAGCTTCCTGGGGATTTTCTTTGCAGAAAATCCAGCCACGACGTATTAATGCTGTGGCCATTATTTCTGCATCAACCTGGTTTTTTGAACAGCCCAGGTTTTCTATGGCAAATTTTTTAGTAGATAGGGATGAGCACAAGGTCGTAACTTCCTTGATCGTTTCGGGTCCACTGAATAGTCTTGACAACCACCTCTCCTGGACCTCCGAGATTTACTTCAACGCCATTAATCTTTGCATAGGCCGCAACTCCATTGGACAACCAAATGGTGACACTTCGGTTAACATCCAGCCGAAAGTTATCGCCTTCTCTGTAATATCGTTCATCTCTGTCCCTGTTATCCACTTCATATCGGTATAGGGCGTAGCCTCTGAAACGAATATCCAGAGTAAATCGTTCGGGGGAAGTCATGGTTAAGATTGTTTTTGAGTCCAATTCTAAATTGGTTTCTCCGGGTGTTAATTCCGTCTCCAATTCTGAAAGAGTGGGGATATCTTGGTCAGAACGCTCCATTTCTTCCTGCGGAGCTAATTTTTCAACAAAAAGCAGAGATTCTCCGCTGGCCAATGCCATATCCTGTAGGAATAAACGGTAATCCGGACTATCTCTGAAAAGAGAAAGGTAAAGTTCGTCTTTCAGGTGTAGATTATATTCAGTACTTTCACCCATGGCGTTCTCATTTTGAACTAATGTTATGAAGTCGCCAGAATCTTCTACGGTAAACATGAAGTTTAAACCATTCTCCTCAAAGGAAATACCGTCTCCCTGCATTATCCTTAATTCCGTGTTGGATTGATCTATCTTATAATCCTGGTTTTGTCTTCTATCGTTTGCTTCCTGCTGTAGTTGACGGTTTTCCTGAATATTGTTTTGTACTTTAGGTAATATTTTAATTCCCAAAAAGACAATTAACCCAATGGCCCCAATTACCCCCAGATAAACAAGCGGCTGAAGAGAGCTCTTTTTTTTACCTACCAACTCTTCAATAGGAGTGGGTTCTTCGCTGATTTTATGATTTCTGTATAGGGCTATCAGTTTTTCAGTTTCCAAGCCCAGGTAGTCTGAATAGTTCCTTAAAAAGCCTATCAAATAAGCCTCGGCGGGAAATTGGTCAAACTCTTCATTTTCTAAATATTGTAAATAGTTTTTAGAGATATTTGTATCATGGGCTACCTGATCTACAGAATAGCCCTTTTCATTTCTTGCACTGCTAAGTATTTCGCCTAAAGATTGCATAATTTTTACTCTTCCGGTTCAAATAGAAAGTTTTCTATGGAATTACCCACGGGAGGGGAATCGTATTCAAATAGTGTATCGGGTAGGTTTTGATTAATTTGAATGTCGTAGAAATCAAACTGAACCATTTCATGATTGGTGGTTACCGCTTCGATCCTTCTTATCAGGTTGTTGCTGCCAATGGATAAAGTCATCTCCCTAAAACCTTCGCTGGCGGTTTTCCAGTTGAGTCTTAGTTTGATTACCATTTCAGGAGAACCTTCTTCTAATGGTTGTTGAGACGGTCCGGTCAAATATCCAATGGTGTAGTTTCTCTTAAGAAGGTATAATCCCTGAGAACTGACCATTCCAGCCAAGGAGGCAGAGCTATGTCTGCGTAGTTCCTGGCTGAAGGTTACCTGACGGGCCGGACTGAATAGTAATAATTCTTCATCGTTAGAATTCAATACAATCCCAGAGGGTTGAGAGAATTCCATATGGAGGAGATTTGGGGTCTTGTAGCTTATTTTAGCTATTTGAACATCCTCTCCTCGGGTTATTTCTGCTTGACAGACATAGTCTCTTATTGAGCCATAGTAGTCAGAGATACGGTCAAAATAAACAACCGCAGTTTCTTGAGCAGAAAGAAAAAGAGGAAAAAATATTAAAAAGAAAAAAATTCGTGGTTTCAATGGCCTTACCTCAGTCGCTTTAGCTTATAATACATTATAGAAGGGCACCCGTGTCAAGCTGAAAGGTTCCCATGAATCTCTATGGCTAATCTGCTTATTTGATTCTCCAGGTATTTTTCTTCAGAAAAGCGAGGGATTGGTAGCTTTGACATAATCCCCGGTTGTGCAAAGGATTTAGAACCCTCCCGGCAGACGCTTTTTATTTCCTTTCTAAAAATGCTGCTATTTAACCATGCTGCAATGAAATAAGCCTCATTTTTTTCCTTGCAGGGGATATAACAATGCATAGCCTGATTTGCCATGGCATGATTTACCACCGCCGCAGTCATTTCTTTGGCTCCCAGAGCTCTCCATATAACTTTATAAGGAGAAAAGGTATATTTTCCAACCCCAAACAGGCCATACCAGTGTTTTTTTACAAAACGGGATTTCCGATTACTTAAATGCTCTTTGTTTTTTATTAGATATTCCCAGGTCTTTGGATAATCTTTCTTCAGTACGTTTTCCTCGATTATTTTTCCATCGGGATAATAGGGGATTAAACAAAATCGGCTGGGAGAATGCTTCCAGGAGGAAATTTCTCCGCTTCTTAGCAAGGGGAAAATCAATTCCGGTTCTAAATCTGGTGTCTCATTAAAGAAATATATTCCATTGGCACCCAGGGTGTTTATACCCTGACGGATTTCGTATTGACCGAGCCATTGAGGAGGAATTTCCCTGGGTTGGCGATCTGAGATAATCCAGGACCCATCATTGTTGTATATTCCCCTCAATTTCCCCACACGATTTTGGTAGCTGATGGGATAGTTGGTTTTCTCATTTTTTATACCGATCAGATAAAAGGATGCTCTTTGGGTTGCTTCAAAGGAGTTTTCCAGGGGTGGTTCCACAATGCGTTGGATTCCAAAGTTTTTACTCCGTTGAAAACCTGCCTGTGATGCACCTCCCTGCAATAAGCTTTCCGGAAGAACCACTCCAATTTGGCCGTTGGGTTTTAAGTATTTGTCCAGGGTATGTTGAAAAATTATTT
>JAQICO010000185.1 GCA_027858495.1 Spirochaetaceae bacterium | reverse complement strand
GTCGGAATACATCCTTTGGGGGAGAAATCTCCCTTCTGGTCTATTCTTTGCGCTCTTTCTGCCTTTTTCGAGGAGAAAGAAAATGAACAAAAATCTATTATGGCTAATCGCCCTGGTTCTTGTACCCCTGACGGCACAGGAGGAATTAAGTGAAAGCAACGATGAGGATTTTTCCCTGATCATTCAAGGGGAGGAGCTGGTCTTTACTGCATCACGGCAGCAGGAACTGGTGGATTATTCCACCGCTGGTATCATTCTGCTGGACAAGGAAGAATTGGCTAAATTCTCATCGGTCACCCAGGCCCTTAAGTCATTACCTTCCATCAATCTATCGGGAGGAACCTCTCCTGAAGCGACGGTAACCATGGGGGGATTTGGGGAAAACGGATTTACCCGGGTTCTGGTACTGGTAAACGGTGTGCCGCAAAACCAGCCCGACATGGCTTCCATTAATTGGGCCGCTCTTCCCATCCAGGGGATCAGCAGGATTGAAGTAGTTCAAGGCCCCATGTCAGCCCGTTATGGAGACCAGGCACTGGCTGGAGTCATTCAGATCTTTACAGAAGATGCTCCCGGCCTGGTGGGTTCTGTAAGCCTAAGCGGCCTGTCCGACCTTTCCTACGGGATAACGGAAAACCTGGCTTATAATAACGATGATTGGGGCATATTTTTGGATGCAGCTAAAAAGAATATGACCCCTTCCAGAGATAATACCCAGTCGGAGCAGCTGTCTTTTTCTCTAGGAGCCGACCTATACCCTAAATGGGGAGAACATGGGATCTCTGCGGATTATTTTTCTTCGGACTACGGCATGGCCGGAGGACTGACTCAACAGGAGTATGAGAGTAATCCCGATAACAGCAATAATCCCGATGATAAAATATCCCAGTGGGGTATTACACTGAGTAGCAAGAATATTCTAGAGTCTGACCGAATAGTCTTGAACATTCCACTGGCCTACGATTATCAGGAAAAAGCCATTGACTGGGTCTCCATGTTTTCCTATTCCGATTCTCAATTAACCTCCCTTTCTATTCCTCTTAATATTCAAAGAGATCTCCTCTTAGGAGATAATTGGGAGGGAACTCTTCAAGCCGGTGTGGACTTCCGTTATGCCTCCATGGCAGTTCAGCGTTATTCCAGTGCTGATAGAGATTCGCCCACCATAGAAGCGGAGATCTCCCGGACCAATGGAGCTCCCTGGGTTAGGGCTAAGCTGATCAGTCGGAATCAAATGGTTTTTGAGCTTGGAGGTCGTTATGAATTCAGCCGGTTAGATGCCTATGCTGCAGACACAGCCCTGGATGACTCTCTGGATCAAAATGCCCTGGTCTTCGATTTTGGATGGGTTTATATCCCCAGTGAAGAAGTAAAATTCCGTCTGCATTACGGCAGTCTATTCCGCCTGCCCACCTTAGATGAACAGGCATCCTACTATGGCTATGGCAGCGATGTGGTATACACCGATATTGATCCGGAAAAGGGCCATGGTATAAGCATCTCGGGTTCATATTCACAGGAGGATTTTGCCCTCTCCATCACACCTTTTTTAACCTGGATGGATCAGGAAATCGTCTATGATTCTTCCCAGTTCCGAAACGTTAATATGGGAGAGAGCCTGCGAACGGGTTGTACATTCAGCGGAAAATACAGCCATCAATGGCTAAGCCTGTCTGCCGGGTATAATTATACCCGGGGCGTTATATTATATGGAGAAAATGAGGCTAATGAGATTCCCTTGGTGAGCCCTCATGTGGTGACAGGAAAGGTGAGTATTCAACTGCCCATGGGGCTGGATATTTATAGCCAGTACCGTTTCAATTCTCCCTATTATCAAGGCGGTGACGAGGCCAATGACCAAGATCTGATTCCCGGAAGACATGATGTTAACCTTGGATTGAGTTATTCTATTTTAGATAATTTCATCTTTAGAATCTATGGGAACAACCTTCTTAATGACCGAACTCCCACCAAGGTTTATTACAACAGTTTTTCCGGTGAAAGCGCCTGGTATCCCCTGGGGGAAAGAAGCTTTGGCTTGGAATTAACCTACCAATTTTAGCTGTAAAACAAAAAAGTCACGGAACTCCTATTAAAAATTCCGTGACTTTTTTGTATCCAAGCTTAGCCCGTCTATAGTTGGATGTTTTTTCTAAACGTAACTCAACGAACGGGCCACCACTTCCACCTTCTCTTGATTCTCTATCAACTCCTGTAATGGATCCCATTTCCCCTCCATCAGGGCCTGCCGATTGGAAGCAGGAATTCCCAGAGCCACGGATTTATCGGCGTAGCGAATCTGCTGGGTATCTAGATCTATGGTGATTTCTTCCCGGGGATTTTTTTCTACCCATTGGCTCAATTGCAACCGGTCTTCATGACCTAGGGTCACACAGGGCATGCCCAGCTGGGTACTGTTCCCCAAAAATATGTCAGCAAATCCTTCGGCTATAACCGCCTTGAATCCGGCTTTTGCCAGGGCCTGGGGTGCATGTTCCCGGGAACTTCCGCATCCGAAGTTGTTTCCTGAAATAAGGATGGAGGCGCCTTGGTATTGCTTTTTATTCAGGTTATGACCGGTATCACTTCCATCTTCCTTTTTGCGTACATCGTAGAACATGTATTCTCCAAGTCCGTCGAAGGTTACACACTTCATAAATCGTGCAGGGATAATTCTGTCGGTATCAATATCGTCTCCTGGTACCGGAACGGCTCTTCCTGTTGTTGCGGTGATTTTTTCTAAAGCCATGCTATTCTCCTTTTTGTCCAAAGACTTTGCGGGCGTCGCTGATTTTCCCTTCCAATGCGGCGGCCACTGCCATTACCGGGCTCATTAATATGGTTCGGCCGGTGGGGGAGCCCTGGCGGCCCTTGAAGTTTCTGTTACTGGTACTGGCGCAGAGCTGACGCCCCACCAGTTTGTCGGGATTCATGGCCAGACACATGGAACATCCCGCCTGACGCCATTGAAATCCAGCATCCGTGAATATTTTATCAAGCCCAATTTCTTCGGCCTGTTTGGCCACAATCTGAGAGCCAGGCACACAAAGAGCCGTTACATTGGGAGCCACTTTGCGGCCTTGAATCATCCGAGCGGCCTCCTTTAAATCGCTGAGCCTGCCGTTGGTACAGGATCCGATAAACACCACATCCACCGGAATTCCTTCAAGCTTTTGGCCTTGGCTAAAGCCCATGTACTCCAGGGCTTCTGTGGCGCTGCTTTGCAGTTCCGGAGCCAGATCCTTGACTTGAGGAATGGGTTCTCCAATGGCAATCCCTTGACCGGGGTTGATTCCCCAGGTAACTGTTGGGCTTATTTGAGAGGCATCAAAATCCACCACATCGTGGTAATCCGCATCGTCTTGACTGGCCAGGCTTTTCCACTCTTCCACCGAAGCATCCCAATCTGCTCCCTGGGGTGCATAGGGGCGTCCTTTCAGGTAGGCAAAGGTTGTTTCATCGGGGTTGATATAACCGCAGCGTGCTCCGCCTTCGATGGACATATTACAGACGGTCATACGCTCTTCCATGGTGAAGTTATCAAAGACCTCTCCTCCGTATTCGTAGGCATATCCCGTACCGCCGTTCACTCCAAGTTCCTTTAATATGTGAAGAATCACGTCCTTGGCAGTAACTCCCGGGCCGAGCTTTCCTGTCACATTGATCCGCCGTACCTTTAATTTGTTCATCTTCAGAGTCTGAGTGGCAAGTACATCGCGAACCTGGCTGGTACCGATTCCAAAGGCGATGGCTCCGAACGCACCATGGGTGCTGGTATGGGAATCGCCGCAGGCAATGGTCATACCCGGTTGAGTGATTCCCTGTTCGGGCCCGACAATATGGACAATCCCCTGTTTCCCCGTGGGGGTGTCAAAAAAGGTGATTCCCTGATATTCCGTGTTACGTCGAAGAGCCTCAATCATTTTTTGTGCCAATGGATCGCTGTAGGGTTCGCTTATTTCATTGGTGGGAACTATATGGTCCACCGTGGCAAAGGTTCTCTGGGGATACTTTACCCGTAACCCTCGTTCCTCCAGCATTCCAAAGGCCTGTGGGCTGGTTACTTCATGAATAAGATGTGTCCCGATAAAAAGCTGGGTTGAGCCATCGGATAATTGGTCAACACTATGTTTATCCCAAACTTTCTGGTAAAGAGTTTTGCTCATATATATTCCTTGAGTTAAATATTTATGTAATATACTTAGTTGCGCCTAAATTTTCAAGAATGGTTTTTTATTCCATAAAATTAATATTAAAAATTAAAAGAATGAGTAAGATCAGCCTTTTTGATTTATATTAACCGTAAAGCATTGCTTCTTTAATATGAAGCACGATAATATATTGTAGAAATAAACGCGGGAGAATGTATGGAGCCATTTATATGGATTCTAGTCTATCTTCCCATTATTGCCATCTTTATTCATTGGTCCATGAAAAAGGATCTTTTGCAAAAAAGAAAGCGTTATAAGGAGAAGAAGGTTATGGGTAATGAACTTATTCAGGCTCTACTAGGTAAAGAATGCACCGTCTCAACAGGAACCTTTGGAACAACCTTTGGTAGAGTAACGGTGATTGAAGTTAGAGAAAATTGGATTAAGGTTGAGAAGAAGGGTAAGACTGATTTGATTAATGTGGAGTACATTACCAACATAAAAATCCACTAATCTTTACCGGCCTCAATCCGCTGCGTAATTTTCTAAAGGATTTCATCCTTTAGGAAAATCTCTCCGCTGCTTTCGGCCGCCCCTTCGGGGAGCCATCTCTCCCCAAATACGGCGTCAGCTATAGCTTTGCAGTATAGGAAATACTGCTTTGACTTGCTTCCTTGTCTTTGGGAAGATCTGTCTGTAAAGATCGATTTATGGGCAATCCGCTAAATTTTCAATGGTTTAATTAAATCACGTTGCTGCTTTCTGCCGGCCCCTGGCGGGGAGCCATCTCTTCGCAAATACTGCGTCAGCGGCAGCTTTGCAGTATAGGAAATACTGCAAAGCTTTGCTTTCTTTTCTACATTACAAAATTCATCCAGTTGATATTCCAACCGCTAGTTTCGGCAATTATTTTTAATTTATGAGCTCCACTGCTTAATAGTATATTTTGAGAAACTGTATTCCATGCTTGATAGGCTCCAGTATAAGGCATTGTAATAGTTGTAGCATATTGGCCATCAATATAAACAGAAAATTTGGTATCGTTTACCCATGCAGCAGTTTGAAATGTAACTTGATAAGACCCATTACTCGCAACGGCTATCTCATATTCAAGAAAATATACGTTGTGCACACAAGCTAC
>JAQICO010000270.1 GCA_027858495.1 Spirochaetaceae bacterium | reverse complement strand
TCTATTTTTTATAGCAGTAATTGGTATAGAAGAGGTCAGTTAGGAATTTCCAGGATTATTTCAAAGAAGATGGAAGAGGATTTTTATATATCCCAAGAATATTCTTCTAACCTGTCCTGGGATAATGTTCTGGAACAGTTAAAGGCTATGGAGGAAGAAATTAATCAGGAAGAGGTCCATTATCGTGAGGAATTGGCCTTTAATATGAGTTATTCCGGCGGATCTGTTGTAGAACTGTTTACCGGTGCTAATTTTGAGAAGGATTATCTACCATATAATCCTGAAAATACACAGGGAACTGCAGAGCTGATAGAAGTAAATAAAGGGGAAAAGGTTCAAGCCTTTTTTATTGAGGAATATAATGCCTGTTTGGAAATGGGAGGTACCTTTTTCGCCGCCCTAAACGACCAGCAGGCATTCTCAACTAATTGGAATTCCAGGAAAAATCTTTTTACCCAGGAGGCTTCTTCGAAAATTGGCAATGACGACGTCTTGGATTGTCTGGTTCAATGGGAGATGGATTCTGACGTGGAAGAGGATTTCTATCAAAATAGAGCCGAATATAGCGGGTTAAGAAGCCAGATTATCAGCAGTAAAGAGCGTTTGGGCCAACTGACAGAAACACTGCAACTCTGCAATCCAGAAGGAAAGGTCAACCAGGTTACGGATTTCCAGGACAATGTGGATCAGTTACTAGAGCAGATTGCTGAGGAAGAGTCAAATTGGGAAAATGCCATAGGTACGAAATCTCCTACTGTGAATTTTCAATTAACCAGTCAATATGATAGCCTAAATGATTCTTATGAATGGTCTTCCAATATGGATATTGATTCATTGAGCTATTCTGAATTTGAAGAAGTTCGTATGTATATCATCAACATGTTGGACCGGCAGGAAAAAATTTTAGATGGATTAAAGAAAGACTATCAAATAGACCAGGGAATTTTTGACTATGCCTCAGGATGGTATTTACAGACCGACAGTGAATTGTCTCCGGAATATCAGGAGATTCTAGAATCGGTGGACCCGGATACCCGCAAGAATTATGTAGACCAGCAGTATTCCCGGGCTTTAGCGGCCAGAGATGCCCTGGAAAATATAATTAATGGAAGCACGGTAAATACAGATGTGTATACTGAGAATGGAAATAATTATTACGACTTATATCAACAGTCCTATAGAGAATCCTTGGCTTTAAAGAAAATCAATGAGCTATATCAACAGGGAATAAATGACCAGATAGAGATTACCGAGGCTGCATCTAGAGATTGGGGCTTATCACGATCAACTCTGGTGAATAATAATTTCTTTGACCCTGAAAATAAAACGAACATGGTTAATTCAATCTCCGGCTGGCGGGAGCTTGAAACTGATGAAGAGTTGTTCTTTCTATTGGATCAAATTACCCTGGAAGATAATGGCGGAGACTTCCCCACCATTCTGCTGGGAGATGATATTTGGGGCAATGATGCAGTAAGAGATGATGTAGAAAACGATTCTGTAGAGGAATACCTTTTTGGTACTTCGGAAAGTCAGCCGGCCTTTGCCGAGGATCTGGATGAGATGTTTGCGGCTATGCTGGATCTGGCAAATAATAGCTCTCAGGATTATGAGAGTGTGAACGCTTTGATTTTACAATGGCAATATAGTTTGCTTTTTGAAGGTTTTCTGGAACAGGATTTATCGGATTATATTGATTTTTCAATCTTGGATGATGTTGAAGAAAGTGATTATCTGGACGATCGAAACTCTCGGATGGATATTAATTACAATGCCTATGACGCTGCCAAAATCGCCCGGGGAAATATGACTATGCCACAAATCCTCAATGGCCAAAATACGATTTACGACTATTTCCGGGATTACATGGGCTGTGATAATGTCAAAGATGGAGCAGAGTATTTCGGAACTTACTATAAAACGGTAAGTGAGGGACAGTATAGTTCATTTAAACGGATTTACGTTCGCAATAATGAAAGCAATGAAGAGGGGATCTTTGCATGCAAAGATGCTAAATTTGAGGGAGATTATACTAACTATAGGTCAGATTGGGACTTTGAAAATCTTTCCAGCTTAATTTTCCAAAGTTATGAAGACCGCCAGGCTGCTGGTAATGAACAATTATATCAATTCTATAGTATTGCCAGTCTGGCAGGGGCCGTGGAATTCACCACAGATATTCCCATGTCCACAGGAGAAATTAATGAAGATTCCCACATTAGTATGTATGAGTTTACCCGAAGCCATTTGATAGATTTAGGGTTGACTAATTCCAGAAGACGAGTAGAGAAGCATAAAGATTATCATTTTGACAAATGGTGGGCCTGGCATAGATCTGAGGCCAAGGAGATTCGGGAAAATGAGTTGAGAAATGATTTAGATGGCCGGGTCACCTTATGGGACAACCGGGTTAATGCATTAGATCAGATTGACGAATCCATTAAAGAAATGTTAGCCCTGGAGAGACGTTATGACAACGCAAACGAGATTCTCTTAGCATTAACCGGAGGGGATGAGCCGGCAACAGATACTTCCAGTCTGGCTGAGCAGATAAACAACGCATTAGAGTCTCAAAATATAGATCTGGCAAGTCTACTAAGCCGATACGGTTTACTTGAAGACAATGACAATGCGGACGATGTATTTGAAAATCTACTAGAGAAGCATGGCGATGAAATTGGAGAAGATAACCAGGTATGGATGGAGAATATCTGTACTTCCAGTGAGATTTTGTTGAATGATAAACTCAATGACCTGAATGATCATCTATATAGCTCCGACAGAGACAATTATGGAATCGCTGTTGAACAAAGTATTTTATTAGATAATGCGGAAACCATAGCTGAAGATTTTTTGAAATCTGGCCATTTAGAACTATTAAATGGTCAACTTCTTAATAACAGCCTTTCTGGTTCGGAACTGTCCGCAGCAGGGAATAAGCTTGAAGATAAGGCTGAATGGTTATGCCAGTCATTGAGAAGCGACATTGAAGATTGGAGGATCGGTACTGACGATGGCCGACATGATCTTTTCATTGGGGTTCTTGAAGAACTGCTGCAAAATCCGTACATAGGCGTCGTGCGGAATGGAGAATTTGTATCCGTTTCAAAGGAAGTAAACATTGGCAAGATTCGCAATGCCCTGGATATTTATTATTCCAATGGAGAAGAGGATTATCTAGCCATAGCAGCCGACGCACTGGAAGAGTATGTCGCCGGTGCGGAGCTTGGTATAGAATACAAAAACGCCTTTAATGAGGCCTATAGCAATCCCGGCTTTCAAGGATGTAACCATCTGCTTAGAATGACCGAGGATCATTTGACGCTGATGTCTCAATTAATTGATGATGATCTGGTATTACTTTCGTCTCAGGAAACCCAACAACTGACTGAGACTTTTAAATTATTGGCAGCAGGAATCTCTGGTGTTACTACAGCAACAAAGGATTATAGCCTTACAGACTACCGGGATAATGGATACCTAGAGGTACGTTTGGATATCCTAAAGAATATGCAGCGGGATCTGCAACAGCGAAAACTGTTATGGAATAACCAGATGGACGCGATACAGATTCGAGGAGAAGTCGCCTGGAGAGATTCCCTGGATGAATTAAACGAACAGTACGACCTTTGGACCAAAGAATATGCCGATCAATATCTGGAACAGCAGGCTCAATGGATCGACGGACACCAGGAGTTTATAGAAGGCAAATCTCGTTGGGTGGCCGATCTGGCCAAACAAGCCACCGAAATCGGCAACCGAGAAATTCTGCGCAACATGGACCAGGATACCCAGGACCGCATAGATGACCTGACGCAGTTCACCATAGACGACTTCTTAATAGAAGAAGTAGATGTAGCATTCCAAGTATCCAATGTCATAGACAGTACCCTGTTATCGGACCTGCTCAAGGGCGCCCGACAGCAAAACGCCCAAATCGGCCAAACCGATCAACAACAGCTTTATATGAGCGCCGGAGGCAGCTACCTGACCAGTGACGAAATGCTGGCCATCAACGATTACCAACAGAATAACAACGACGAACTAAAATCCCATATGGCTATACTACAGTTTGAAAAAATGCTGGATCAACTTGAAGCTTCACAGGACCAACTGGTAGATCAAGTACACAGCAGTAACCAGGGCTTTTCCGCCAGCATGGATAAAACCCTGTCTACCACCGGCTACCGTTTACAGGGCAACCGCTACGCAAAGAAAATAACCGTAGGAGCCACCGCCTTTGACACCCTCTACGAAAAAGTCTACGTAGACAGCTATGAATATTTTAACGACTACACCTCGGACTTCAAAATTGAAGACATGGCCAACGCCATACGTCCCCAGGACATGGACTTCTACACCATGCAAATGCTGATAGACAAAGGCATGAACCTGATAGAAAACGAACGGGAAGCCATCTTCGGCCCCAGCGATGAAGAAGAAATGGAAGCCCAAACCACCTATCTGGAAGAAAATATGGAATATGAAAAATATGAAGAAGATATTCCCATATCTGTACAGGTGGCACAGAATGTTTGGGAAACCAGCACCGAAACGGTGATCAAAACCCGGAAAGTCTATCAATCCAATGAAAATGCCGAACAAGTTTCTTATGAAGAATACCAGGAAAGCCTGAAAGAAGGAGGCAACGAAGAACTCCACCGAGTACTGGAAATACAACCAGGGAAATTCAATGCACACATAGGCTACGCCCCCCAATTCCGCCGCAACGCTTCTAGCGATAAAAGCCTTGCCGATAACATTCTCTTCGACGGAAGCGGTCAGTTAGGCCGTATGATGGGCCAGTTTATGCAAAACAATATCGAATATCAGGCCGGTCTAGCCGAAGCCGATATGCCCATCTACAGCCGAAAGCTCTGGGATGATCGTGGACAGATGTTCGAAGCGCCCAATATGAAAACCGTTGCCGATATCGCCATGACCGTGGCCGTGACTGTTGCTACAGGTGGTTCCGGAAGTCTTTTGATGGTGGCGGCGCTGAATATGATCGACGATGCCGTATTCGCCCTGGCGGATATCGCTAACGGTATGGACGCAGGAGAAGTGGGAATGGGCTTCGCCAAGAAAGCGGCGGTGAGCGTGGTGACCAGTAAAGTGCCGGGCTTTGATGGTGCAACAACGGCAGTAGGTGCCGCAGCACAGGCCGGTGCTAACGCTATGAAGAATAATATTATTGCCAGTGGAATAAACTCCGTGGAAATCAACAGCAACGGCCTGGGCTGGAACGCGGAACAATTCCAGGAGGGAGCCTTTGGTAAGGGAGCCATGGTTGGGGTTTTGGCCAGTGCCGCAGGGGCAGGGGTGACAACGGGAATGTCCAATTGGGGCAGTACTACACAATTGGGCCATAACATGGGAGGTCTATTACAACGTGCAGGCTTCAATGATTTACAAAATGTCTCTGGTTTTATGGGCAATCTTTCCTCTATGGGTGTAGAATACGGTATGACCGGTCAAACTACAGTAAATCTAGCAGGATTTAATTATAATGATAGATTCGGTGGTTCTCACAGACAGGGCTTATTAAGCATGAAAATAGGTGACCTCAAGGAAGGCCAGCATCGCTCCTCCTTTGGAGGCGGCGGTTATAATATGAGCATGGGCCGTTTGAGTTCAGTGTTCAGCAGTATGGGAACTGTTGGGAATATTGCCAGTTATAAACTGGGGAATAAGAATCGACGATTTGAGCTTGAATTACTCGCTGCCCAAGGAAACCATGGAAACGTTGGTGATGCAATGCTGGCTCGACAGATCTTCAAGGGAGAAAAAGACATGGTTTGGACCGATGGAGTCTCTTCTGACGGTGTAGACTATAACGTTATGTTTGACAGAAACCAAAGAGATAGTCTCTTTATGAGCAAA
>JAQICO010000158.1 GCA_027858495.1 Spirochaetaceae bacterium | reverse complement strand
TCTATTTTTTTTATCCCTGTATCCGAAGGGTTAAAATGTAAATTATTAGCGTTTAATTGTTCTATAAAATAATCATTCTTTTTTGAACTATCTTTAAGAGAAAGGACTTTCTGATATCCCATGGCTGTGGTTTCTTTATAACAGACCATTGCATAGGACAACTTAAAAAAAAGAGCTGTTAAATTCACCAGGGAATTCAACAGCTCAGATTTTGTTTTATTACTTGCAAAGAGTACTGCAATATCCGAAAACCATTTTGAAACAGCTTCGTTTTCAGCACTCATATTCTTAATCGAGGACTATTCCTCATCCTTTTGAAGAGCATCTGCAAGAGTAAAAGTTCCACCATGGGTATCGGCGTCATCATCGTGGATGTACTTTTCAATATCCTGACGTTCTTCTTTATATTTTAATTCTTTGATTGACAATGATAACTTTTGCTTCTCGGGACTAAGTTCTGTAATCACAGCCTTAACCTTATCGCCCTCTTTAAAGCCAGCAAGAAGTTCTTCTATATTTGCTTCTCTATCAGAGCTTATCTGATTTTTGTAAATCAATCCTTCAATGTCTCCCGAAACCCTAACAAACACGCCAAAGTCAGTTACATTTGTAACGACTCCATCAACGATGGAACCCTTGGGAGTACTGCTTACTAGATTAGACCATGGATCATCAGAGAGCTGTTTAACTCCAAGACGGATTCTTCTACTCTCAGAATCAACCCGAATAATCTGAACTTCCATTTCTTCACCAGGAGTAAAAACGCTTTTGGCATTCTGAACTCGTTTGGTCCAAGAATAATCATCCACATGAAGAAATCCGTCAATGCCCTCTTCCAATTCAATAAAAGCACCGGCGTTGGTTACATTCTTAATGGTACGTGTAAGTTTCATTCCAACTGTATAATGGGTTCCAATTTCATCCCAAGGATTAGGCAGTACCTGCTTTACTCCCAGAGAGACTCTTCTAGCATCCACATCATATCCAAGGATCATTACTTCAAGATCATCACCGATACTTACCACTTCACTGGGATGTTTAATTTTCTTAACCCAAGAAAGTTCCGAAATATGAGCAAGACCTTCGATGCCTTCTTCAATTTCAATAAATGCACCAAAATCAGTGAGTTTGGTCACCTTTCCGTGAACCTTGTCGTCCACTCGGTATCTTTCTAAGAAAGATTCCCAGGGATCTTCTGCAAAATCCTTTAAGGAAAGATTGATTTTTTGTTCTTCCTTATCAAGCTTAATCACTTTAAGTTTGATTTCCTGCCCTTTCTTTACAAAATCTTTGGGCCTTGTAACATGGCCCCAACTCATATCATTGATATGCAGAAGACCATCAAAACCGCCTAGATCGATGAAAGCACCAAAGGATGTGAAGCTTTTTACAGCACCTGTAATTTCATCACCTTCTTTGGCTGTATTAAAAAATTCTTCACGTTTGGCTTGAACTTCTTTTTCCATCCAAGTTCTTCGTGATACAACGATGTTAATTCTCTTATCATTATAAAGCCGTTCAATAAGGAATTTATCCTTTAGGTTAAGGTATTCCTCGGGTTTTTCTACACGGATGATATCGGTTTTAGATATCGGTAGGAAAGCCCTATTTTCAATACCAAGGTCAACTTCAAATCCACCCTTGATAACCTTTACGATGGTTCCTTCTACAGGAATCTGCTCATTGAAGGCATTGCGTACTTCTTTCCAAGCTGATTTCATATCAGCTTTCTTCTTAGAAACTACAGGCTCACCGTTGCGTGCCTCTTTCTTGATGAGTAATACGCTGACCTTCTCATTCAGCTCAGGAAGGGTCTCAAACTCGTTGACGGGGATTTTACCTTCACTCTTACAGTACACATCCAAATAGACATAGTCTGAGTCCACCTGTACAACGGTACCTTCAACGATTTGTCCCTCTTCAAGCTGCTCCAGAGGCTTCAGGTATTTTTCCTGAAGTGCATCCTGGTCACTGCCTGCTCCCATTACATCCATTTCTGCCATAACTAACTTATTCTCCTGGGTTTTCTATCTTATATATAATTCTAGATACTTTCTCACAAACTTGATCTAAGGTCAAGGCTGAAGTGTCTAAATAGTTTGCATCCTCAACAATTTTAAGGGCACCCTTCTCTTTATTTCGATCGATAGCATCTCTTTGTTCAATCTGAAGGGCAATATCCTGAAGAGATAATTCACTGGTTCCCTGTTTAAATCTCCGTTCCGCACGGGCCATTGGACTGGCATCAAGGAAAATTTTCACTTGGGCATGGGGAAAGACCACCGAAGTCATATCCCGACCTTCTGCTACGACATTTAATCCATGGGTGGCCTCTTGAATTTTTTCATTGATGATATCTCTCAATTCGGGAAGAGCGCTTAATCTCGAAGCTTTAAGATCGATTTTATCGCTGTGCAATTGCTCTTCCACAGCTTCTCCATTAACCAGGAATCTTTCGTCTTGAATAACCATGGAGGCATTTTTGACCATTTTTAGGATTTCATCCTTCTCTAAAACCTTCCCCTGCTCTTCCTGCTCAATCAATAAATAAGTTGCGGCTCTATAAAAGTTTCCTGAATTTAAATTAAACAAATTAAACCTTTGCGCCATGTTTTTTGCCAGGGTGCTTTTTCCTACTCCTGCAGGCCCGTCAATGGCAACTATCATTTTCCGCTCCTCTTTGTAGACCTCGATTTGCCATTCTTTTTTTCATATTTCTTTCCAGCGGCCTCCATAAGCCATTGGATTTCTGAATCTTTGAGATGACGAAAACGACCAGGAGTGAGTCCTTGAAGGGTCACCCGGCCGATACGCAGACGATGAACTTTTTTTATAGAGATATTTTTAGATTGAAAAACCTTACGTAATTCACGGTTCTTTCCTTCTTTTAATATGATCCTTACTCTATGAGTCGAAATTATTTCATAGTCACTACATCGAAAATGTTCGCCCAGCACATAGATTCCCTTTTTAAACGACTCCATTAATTCTTTGGGAATTTCTTTTTTCGTAGTTATTTCATATTCCTTTTCCAGACTACATGAAGGATGTGTCATGGCTAAGGCAAAATCACCATCGTTGGTAAAAAAAATAATACCGGAAGTCATATAGTCCAAACGTCCCACATTAAAAACACGCTGGGGTACAGCAGATTCAAAGAGGTCCTTGGCCAATGGCCTCCCCCTTTCATCCTGATTAGAACAGATATAACCCGAGGGTTTATGCAGTACGATGTATATTTTCCGCTGCATAGGTTTTACAAGTTTACCGTTGTATTTAACCTCATCCTCGGATTGAACTTTAAACCCCTGGGTTAATATATAACTGCCATTGACCGTAATATGTCCTTCTTCTATAAGTTTTTCACAGCTTCTTCTGGAACCCAACCCACTTTGAGCCAAATAGGCATTGAGCCTTTGACCGTCTTTATCATTATCCATTTAATTCAAACCTATCCTTTTCAACTTCATCCAGTTTGGGTAAATCGGAAATACTGTTTAAAGCAAAAAGCTTTAAAAATTCTCTGGTGGTACCGTAGAGAATGGGTTTGCCCGGTAAATCCTTCTTGCCAACTTCCTTTATTAAATCCTTTTTCAGTAGCAGCCTAATCATTCCTTCCACCGATACGCCACGAATATTTTCTACTTCTCCCCGGGTTAACGGCTGGCTATATGCGATAATAGAAAGAGTTTCCATGGCTGCTCTGGAAAGTTTCTCGTCATTTTTTTTACCGTAATGGTCCTTTAAATAATCCCAAAGTTCCTCTTTCGGGGCTAAATAATAGCCCTTTTCAATCTCAAAAAGATCCAGACCTTCTGCGGGTGATTTTAATTTCTCTTTTAATGCCTGCAATACCTGACGGGACTGGCCCTTCTCCCATTGGCATATTCGGCTGATATAACTTATTTTAATTGGTTCAGCCTCAAGAAACATGACCGATTCCAATAGGGCGACCTCTTTTTCCAGGGACATTTATACAATTACTCCTCTTTTCTCCGGATTATGATATCACCAAACAGCCTATTCTGGAAGATCTCAACAAGCCCGTTTTTAACTTGTTCCAACATGGCGAGGAATGCACAGACAACCTCAAGAAAGGATTGAGGGTTTATTAGAAGATCTTGAAAGTACAACTCATCCTGGGTCTCTAACAATTCACTCATCAGGGTTATTTTTTCATTGACGCTTACTTCTTCGTATAGATTGACAATACGTTCATTCTGAATGGACTCCATAATGCGGGAAAAGGATTGAACCAATTCCCAAATATCCATTTTTCGAAGCAGCTGATCTTCGTCGGGAAAGGGAAGATGTGGTTGCTTTTCTCGTTCAACTATCCATTGCTTCTCCTGACCCTGCTGCTCCATTAGGCTGGATAATTTTTTATATTTCTGATATTCAATCAGCCTTTCCACTAACTCTCTGCGGGGATCTTCCATATCTTCATCAAAATCAACTTCCACGGGCAGCAGCATTCTAGATTTGATATATAGAAGTGTGGAAGCCATTAAGTAAAAATCCGATGATACCTCTAGATCGACCCCCGAGGCAAGTTTAATCATTTCAATATATTGGCCGGTAATTTGGGCAATGGGTATATCGTAAATATTCACTTCGTTTTTTTTAATGAGATAGAGAAGAAGATCCAAGGGACCTTCAAAGCTGTTCAATTTATACGAGGGTTTATCTACACCTGAACTTTCATTATTTTCATTCATCTTTTTTTAATGATAATCCTAACTCAAGGGGTTGTCACCCTGGTAATGCAATTATTTTGTGGATGTTCTGAAAATACGTAACCCCTGAGAAGAAACAGCCAACAAATAATCCTGAAGGGGCAGACTGTCTCCTGGTAACTGTAAGTCCCCATGGATTTCCAGTAATGGTTCCATAACAAAACGACGATTTCGAATTCGAGGATGGGGAATTTGTAGGGTCGGTTCATTAACAATACGATCACCCATCAATAAAATATCAAGATCAAGAGTCCTGGGACCCTTGGGCAATCGGGGATCCCGCTCTCTTTTAGCCTCGGTTTCAAAGGTTCGTTTAATTTCAAGCCATTGACCGGGAGTTAAATTTGTTTTCCCATGGACAACGGCATTTAAAAAAGCTGGCTGTTCTGTAAAATCCTGGGCATCTGTTTCATAGATGGAAGAAATGGCCATGGGATCCAAATATTTTTTTAGAGATAAAATGCAATGATCTATATATTCTATCCGGGGCTCAATGTTCGATCCGAGCCCCAGATAAAGATCAAAGATATCAGGCATCTATTTTTTTTGCCTTGGGCTCTTCTTTCTGAACTTCTTCTTTCTGAACTTCTTCTTTCTGTACTTTTTCTTTCTGTACTTTTTCAGGAAAAAGCAAAGTACGGACCTTTTTGTCTAATACTGCATATATTTCCGGACGACCATCCAGGAATTCCTTGACGTTGTCTCTTCCCTGACCGATTTTTTCTTCATTATAAGAATACCAGCTACCGCTCTTCTGAATAAGGTTTTGCTCCAAAGCTGCATCCAGCAATGAAGAGGTTGCAGAAAGCCCTTTTCCAAAGTGTATTTCCATTTCTACCTTCTTAAAGGGAGGGGCTACCTTATTTTTCACGATCTTTACACGTACTCGATTACCATAGGGGTTATCGGTACCTCGAGACAATGTCTCAATTTTTCTAACTTCCAGCCTAAGGGAAGCATAAAATTTTAGTGCATTACCGCCTGTGGTGGTTTCAGGATTACCAAACATCACACCAATTTTCATTCTGATTTGATTGATGAAAACAAGAGAACATCCGGATTTAGATATGGTTCCTGTGAGTTTTCTTAGAGCTTGGCTCATCAGCCTTGCCTGAAGACCCATGTGAGAATCTCCCATATCGCCTTCTATTTCGGCCCGGGGAGTAAGTGCTGCCACAGAATCCACCACGATAATATCAACCGCTCCAGAACGGACCAGAGACTCGGCGATCTCCAGGGCCTGTTCCCCCGTGTCGGGCTGGGAAACCCAAAGTTCTGCAACATCAACTCCTAAATTGGAAGCATAAGAGGGGTCTAGAGCGTGTTCTGCATCGATAAACGCTGCGATTCCGCCTTTTTTTTGTGCTTCGGCGATGGCATGTAATGCCAAAGTGGTTTTACCTGAAGATTCCGGACCATAAATCTCGATAATCCGTCCTTTAGGATAACCTCCCACTCCTAGAGCAGCGTCCAGCATGATGTTACCCGAGGGTATAACCTCGATATCGAGATTTTGACTGTCACCCATCTTCATAAGAGAACCCTTACCAAACTGTTTTTCTATCTGCAGTTTGGCAGCCTCAATAACCTTATGTTTATCTTCTAAACTTACACCCTTATTGCCCTGAGTCGTTTTTTTAGCCATTTATTTCCCCCTTCCTAATATATATACGTAATAATAGCCATTAGTCTTCAGGAATGATATGACGAATGGATTCTACCTTCAAAATCAATTGATTATTCTGCCATTGCAGCCGCCCCAGGATTTCTACAGCCATTTCTGGGTCGATACGCACTTCATAATTCACATAGGCAGGAATAACCCCATCAAAATCTATTTCGTCTTCGAATCCAACAATGAATTTGAATTGGATTTTATCCTGAAGAATCTCCAAATTCCCTATACGGCCTGTCCATAGGATATAACAATTATCGTATAACAGCGGATCTGCCAGGGCCTGTGCATAGCTGAAGTTTGTATAAAAATCCAAATATTCCGGTTTTTTAAAATAGCCTTCAAGAAGGAATAATTTTGATTTTATCTCCTGAGAGGCATTGGAATTAATAAGCCGGTTAGCCTCACGCTGTGCGAGATTATCTTTGTAATTGTCATAATAGTCTATTACTTTTTGGTAGCTGTCTTCAATTTCATCTGTTGTCATTAAATAGGTGAAGGAGCTTTGAGGATCCGTTAGAGAATTATCTCTCAATTTCATATCCACGTATAAAAGCTCTTGACGGTTTACCTGATCCCTTTGTTTCAGCCATGGTGGTATAAAAATAATTGAACATAGCGATATACCGACAAGTAATGCCAGCAGAACACCCCGACGGATGAAACGGTTTTTTGCAATACCTATTCCAGGGACAAGGTTATGATGTTTGCCCTTTTCCATAAAATACATCAACTGCTGCTTATCATTCATTTTCCGTAGACGTTCCAAACCCTTTTTTGCCCATTTATTATCTGGATCCCTTTCAAGGACGGAAAGCCATACCTTTGCGGCAGAAGTGCTGTCTTTTCTTCGAAGATGAACCACTGCCAACAGTAGTTTAAGCTCTAAAGTAGATGGGTCAAGAAGTATACCCCTTTCAAGATAGAATTTTGCAGCTCCTAGGTCGTTGATTTTATAAAATGCATAGGATAAAAGATAATAATAGCTTTGATCCTCCAGAAAGATTGGGATCTTTGGCTCCAGAAAACCGATAGCTTGAGAATGTTTTTTTGTCTGTATCAGCTGTAGACCCTTTTTAAGGTCCTTATTGAATACCCTCATATTCCGATTTCTTTTCTCTCAGGATTTCTAGTTTCTCTCTAAGTTCATATATATCATTTTCGCTGAGAGTCTGTCCACTCTGTTCAATATAACTAAGTTCGTCAAGGTATTCCTGAATATACATTAAATGATCCTTTACCATTTGAACACGAAGCTCTCTCTGAGGATTATTTACTTGGGCCCTATCGACAGTTTCGTTGGTACTGATCATTTCCTGGGGTTCTTCCAAGGAGAGTAAAATAGAAAAATTATAACTTTCTCCGGAGGATAAAGACCTTTCGGGCCAGTACATAGCTACGGCGGAGTCATTAACAGAAAAGGGTAAGTCATCGAAACTCCGTCCTTGTGAAATATTATACAAGGGAGTTTCACTTCGGTCTAAGCGGTTCCAATTGGCCAGATAGACCCTTTCAGGAGGGGTTAGAAGCCCATGAAAAACGATATAAAGTCTTTCCTCTGAATTTTCCCCATTATTTAGGATATAATCGGGTAAAGGCGTTTTAAAGGATGCCTCACCATTGTAGGATTTTTGATTTATTAAAAAATGTCCATCCTGTCCAATAAAACGGTTATCCAATATAAATCGCAGGGCAGTACTGCCCACTTGCCCCTCTTTAAGGGTTAAAGTTCCTTTGATGCTCAGTGCATTCTGAAGAACCGTTTCACCGTATTCTATTAAATCCATGGTGATTACCACCTTGAATCTTCTTTCTTGAAATATCATGGTGGCGCTGACACCCTCATCAATAACTTCCCGACGCAATTCAGGGTCCAGCATTAAATTGTTCCACTGGCCGTTATATTCCACTGCAAAAAAAGTTCCTAAAAAACTATCTTCCATAACAGAGGTCCATTCACCCTGCCTATTTGCGCGGCTGTAAAGTAAAAATCCACCGTTTTCTTCATCGATAACAAGACGAAGGTTACCCTCTTCCAAGGTGAGTGAAAAAAGAGGAGAAATCATAAAAAGCATAAGAACTAAAAGGAAATATTTCATTGATTTAACCTGCCTAATTCATTCAGATAATAATTCTTTAGCCGCAAAGCCTCCTGCTTAAAATGAAGGATCTGCAGCATATTGGTATAGACCGATTCCTGATCACTAAGTGCAATAATCTGATTTTGGTAGGCCCTGATGGCCTCTTCATACTCTTGTTTACTCTCCAGATTTTCCTGACTGCTTTTTAGAAATTCTTCATGACTCCATCGAAGCAGCTCCATCAATTTCTGTTCCCTGGAGGATAATTCTATAATGGAAATTCGATACCTGGCGGCTTCCACTTTATAACTTTCTGGATAATCTTCAACAATACGGGAAAAAACAATCTGGGCTTCATCAATACGCCCAAGCTGGAAAAGGGCCTCGGCGGACCAATAAAGTCCATTGGCGATGTAGGGAGAACCAGAAAAATCTTCTAAAAAATCCATAAAATATTCCAGGGTGTTTTCGTATTGTCCAAGCAGAAAGAATAAACGTCCACGCAAATAATGGGCTTCCTCAAAGTATCTACTGTCAGGTTCAGTTATTAAAAACCGATCCATCATCAAAGAAGCCTCTTCCCATTTTTCCATGGCTTGCAGACTTTTTGCAGCCCAGAAAAGAGATTCTCCAGAATAGGCAGAAAGATCATTTTGTGATTCTTCATAAAAGAGTGTATAGGCGTCTGAATAATTACGGTCACGAAAAAGGTTGAGGGCTCTGGAATAGTTATCAGAATCCTGAGCCGAGGCCGAGAAAAGCGTCCCTACAAAAAGGAATATATATAGTAGATATTTCATAAGATACACCTCAATTTAGAGTTTCGGCTTAAACACCGATAAATCTTAAACTTTACTGTAGAAGCTTTTCCACAAATTGCCCTTTATCTTCTGCACTAAAAAAAGCAGAACCGGTAACCAAGACATCAGGACCAACTTCTTTTACTTGAGCAAGGGTATTCAAATTTACTCCCCCATCTATGGAAATTAGAAAGTCCAAGAACTCTTCTTCTCTAATCTTTTGAAGGCTCTGGACTTTTTTAAGCATTGAAGAAATCATTTTTTGTCCACCAAATCCTGGATTTACCGTCATTACTAATACCAGATCACAAAAGGGTAATAATTCCCGGATAGAATCAATGGGGGTTGAAGGGACAATGGAAATCCCCGCTTTGCAGCCGCATTCTCTGATGGTTGTCAATAATCCATGGCTATGCCTGCAGACCTCAACATGGAAGGTTAAATAATCTGCGCCCGCTTCTATAAAGGATTTAACCTGAGTTTGTGGGTGCTCTACCATTAAATGCACGTCCATCACCAGTCCGCTAAGGGGTTTTAAGTCCTTCAACATCTTATCACCAAAAGTAATGGGGGGAACAAAGGAACCGTCCATTACATCGAAATGGATCCATTGGGCCCCACTTTTATTAATTTCATCAATCTCCCTATCCATCTTGCTAAAATTAGCGGATAATATGGATGGAGCAACAATCTTTTTATATTTCATAATAGGCATTTTATGTTTTTTTATCTTTTCTGAAAAGTACCAAGGGTAAAGGAGAATGCTATTGCTATGTTTTATTGACTAATTTTTTTATACAGGTATAATAGTTAGGATGAATTGCGGGAGTTGATATCCCTTGTATAGAGGAAATAAATATGCAGAACCAGGTTCTGTTTTTTTTTGAGCAGGGTCAATTTGCTGAAGCTGAGAAGGTTTTAAAAGAACGTCTTCTCGATGAACAATGTCCCTACGGAAGAACAGGTCTTAAAGTCTGCCAATTCTGGTCGGGCCGCCTTGAGCAGTTGGAAAAATGGCAGGATGATACTCTGCGAGGAGATTTTCTCTATGGGCAATGGTTTCGATTTATAGAATTGTACCGTTGGGATTTATTAAGGGATTTTGAATCTGCACTTCCGGCCCTAAAAGCCTGGCTTTTTCATCAGGTTATTAATTCCTATGAAAGAACCATGGGTATGATTAGAACGGCAGATACAGAAAGTCACCTAAAGGTAGGACGTTCTTTAAAATACCTTGGCCGGTATGAAGAAGCCCTCCCCTTGGTGGAGAAGGCTCTTAAGTATCATCGATCCTCCTCTGAGATCATGGCGGAATTGGCTGATTGTTATGGCTTGATAAATGAAGTGGAATTGTCCAAGGCTCTTTTCAGAGAGGCATATTTGGTTGACCCACAGGGTGTAAAGCTTGCATTGCTTGAAAGTTCATTCATGATCAGGCTTTGTGAACGTGTTATGAAAGAAACCGATTATAAAGATCGGGAATTTAATGAGTGGATTCCTGTATTTGCAGTGGTATATGGAATTTTTGATGTAAAAAGAGAAATGAAACAGGAAGAGATTGGAATGTTAAAACAATCTATCTATTCCTTAAAAAGTGACTTAAAAGAGGCCGGGCGGGAATGGAAAACTGTCCCTCGACTTCTTTATAGGTATTTCTGGTTAATTGATCTGTACCGAAGTCAGGGTGCATCCCAGAATTTAATCCGGCAGGTGTTGATGGATATTCAGTTGCTGGATCCCCAGATTTACCAATTATATATGAATTAGCAGGTTTAAGGAGGATATATCCTAATGAGTGCACTCGAAAAGAAAATTTCAGAGCTTTTAAATGAAGAGAAATGGACCAGGGCAACCCTGAATAACTATAGTGTGAATCAATTCCAGGAATTGGATGAACTACTAAAGGAAATTGAGGATGAGCAGCTTGAAGCCGAGGTGATTCAATTATGTTCTGAACACCTGGAACATAGCAGGAACAGTATCATTGCCCTTTACCTGACAGGTCTTTTATCAATGAAAAGGCAGCAAATCGACGATTCCAGTATTGTTAATCTTATTAACATCTTCGTGGATAACCATCGGTGGAATGTTGTAGAGTTCCTTGCCAAGGCTATTCTGAATTACGGTGAAAATAAATTTGCCCTAAAGACCCTGGAAGATTGTTACAACAATGACAATAGAGAAGAACTTCTTGTTGATATTTGGGAAAGACTTATCCGAATAGACTATGAAGAGGCCGCTATCGTTCGTAAACTTGCAGAATACTTCGAAGCTCAGGGCAATATTGATGGGGCTATCAGTTATTATAAAAAGTCCATTCAGAGATTTATCAGCAAAACCCAATATGCCAGTGTAAGAGACATATGGCAAAAACTGGTTGAATTTATACCTGAAGATTATGAATTTTTCTTTCAGGTTGAATACAGAGCTTCAAAAATCTTTAATTCTGAAAAATCAGTTCAACTTCTGGAAGATCTATATCCTCCCACTCAAGCCCGAGAAGATTGGGATGTGTCCATAGAGATTCTTAAACGAATTCTCAATTACGATAGTAAAAATAACTGGGCTCGTAACGAAATAGTAAACTGTTATTCTTCGAAATATGCCGAACACAGTCATCTAGAGGAATATATCCGCCTCTCAAACCTTACTCAGGGTTGGAGAAATGTTCTGGAAGCAATCAGTGACTTTGAAAAACATATATCCTTTGATAAAGGGAATTTTGTTTTCCATAAAAGCTGGGGTGTAGGAGTTATCACCAATATCATCGATGATAATATCGAAGTTGATTTTGTAAAAAAACGTGGACACAGCATGTCTTTAAAAATGGCCGTCAATGCGTTGCAAAGTTTGAATAAAGATCATATATGGGTTCTGAAAAGTGTTTTTCCAAAGGATCAACTCAAAGAAAAAATTAAATCTGACCATGTGTGGGCATTGAGCACCATCATAAAGAGCTTTGACAACTCTGCTGATTTAAAGAAAATTAAATCAGAACTGGTACCTGCTATTTTGACTGCAGGAGAATGGACATCCTGGAGCACCGCAGCCAAGGAAAAGCTTAAAAAAGAACCTGATTTTGGAAATGATCCTGAAAAAATGGATCACTATGTAGTTAGGGATAAACCCATGTCCTACGAAGAACGAACCTATAATAGTTTTAAAACTGAAAAGAACTTTTTCAACAAAATCCATTATCTAGAGGAATTTTTAAGTAATGAAGATCCTGATTCGGATTACTTTGCTGAAATGTTTCAATATTTTACAGGTTTTTTAAAGTCTGCCAATATAAATGCACAAGTTGTTTGCAGTTTTCTGTTTGTAAATAGAATCAGTAGACGATTTCCCTTTCTAGCTCCCAATCTCGACTGGGGTTTTACTGAACTCTTTGAAGATATTGAAGAATTTAACTCACTCTTTATGGAAATTGTAGATGTGGATTTGAAGAATGAATTTCTTACCTCTGTTAAAGAAAATGTAGAAAATTGGCCAGATATATTCCTTTCAATATTCCCCCTATATCAAAGTAAATACATCATAGATGAGCTTAAACTCGCTGGGCTAAAAAAACGTGTGGCAGAGCTGTTTAGAACCATTGTTGACCGATACAGAGACTACCGAGACTCCTTCCTTTGGCTGGCAAAAAACTATTCCCATGAAAGCACTTGGCAAGAACAGTTTGGAATAACCTATGAAAAGGTTCTTATCAACCTGATTCATCTTCTAGACTTAACCTATAGAGATATTTTAAATAAAAAGGACGCCACTCAAAACCGTAAGATAAACCGCGGTGTGGAAAATTAATAATTTCAAGAACAGAGACTGGAAAAATATATTCTAGAAGGGAATGAAGATACGGTTAACCGGTTATTCACTCTGATACAAGATGTTAAAGATATGGATCCTAAACTTGTTCTTTCTCTTCAACAACGAATTGAAGAACAATTCTCTGGAATAAAAATTGGAATAAAGGAAGAACCAATAACATCGGATAGCAGCAGTAGCAGCAGTTTCTTCACTCTGGAAAAAAGTTATTTAGCGAAACAAAAGGAACTTAGAAATATTATCGATGTGGAAATTCCTCTCAACTCTAAAGAGGTAGGAAAAGCAATAGAGCTTGGAGACCTCCGGGAAAATGCAGAATATAAAGCGGGAAAGGAAAAGCAGGAATCTCTTCAGGTTGCCGTGGGAAGACTTAAAGATGATCTTGAAAAGGCAAAACTTTTTGATAAAAAAGTCGACGTTAAAAAGGTTTTCTTTGGAACAAAGGTCACACTTAAAAACATTGATAAAGATATTGAAGAAAGTTTCACCCTTCTAGGTCCCTGGGAGTCTGATCCATCAAAGAATGTTATTTCTTATCTTTCTCCCTTCGGTAGTGAATTGATCGGCCATAAAGTTAAAGAAAAATTGAACTTCCAAATAAATGAAAGAGATTACAACTATCAGATAATAAACATTGAAGCTGCAATATAATCTTTTTTAAAGAACATTGAGGGCTGCCCTTTTGAGGGCAGCCTTTTTTTGAGATCTTTTATTTTTACCGTTTGTCTGGCCCTTTGCCTATCTTTACTTATGGAATAATCCTTTTAAAAAAAATCTCCTGAAGTCACCAAGGTGTTAAGTCCCTATCTATTGGTAAGGAGTTTATATGAACAAAACAGCCCGACCCCACGCCTATAGCGATATGGTATTCAAATTTCTCTTAGGCCGCGACGAATCAAAAACCCAACTAATAGCCTTTATTAACGCGGTACTGTCTAACGGAGGTCATTCAAATGTAACGGAACTGGATATCCAGAATCCCTTCAGTATAAAGGAATTCCAAAGGGATAAATTATCGATTCTTGATCTGAAAGCCAAAGATGAAACAGGCAGAAGTTTCAATCTGGAAGTTCAGAGCAGCGGTTACCAGGACTTTGCCTACCGGAGCTTATATTATTGGTCAAAAATCTACTCTTCTCAAATCAAGGAGGGGGAAGATTATCTGGAATTAAAACCGGTCATTTCCATCAACCTGCTAAATTTCATTTTAATAAAGGAAACATCCAAATATCATAATATCTTTACACTGAAAGAACAGGATAATCCGGAAATTACTCTGGGGAATCATCTATTGATAAATTACCTGGAAATGCCTAAATTAGAATTGAGGAAAAAAAGAAATACTCTAGAAAATTGGCTGATATTTTTCCTTTACGAAGGAAAGGAGGATGGCGTGTCAAAAAGTAATCAGATAATTGAAGAAATAATTAGTCGGGATGAGAATATTGCTAAGGTTCATGAAG
>JAQICO010000420.1 GCA_027858495.1 Spirochaetaceae bacterium | reverse complement strand
TCAGGCCCTTCTTGGAATCTCTTCCCCCCTGGGAAGACGAGCCCTGGGAATTTTCCCTGTCTAATCTGGGAGTACAGCATATTAAACCTCAGTATGGGAAATTGGAAGTTAAGGCTCTCTTCGGCCCCACCTTCAGCGCGGGCAACGAAAAGGTGATAGGTGTAAACAGCAGCAACGGCGAGATGTATTTCACCTTGATCAGCGATGTAGAATTGATGGACCGTAAATCCATGGAAAGGGTGAAAGAACTGGGGCTGGACTATCTAAGAGATGCGGTGAAGGACTGACCCTGGATAAACAGCTATCCAGAGATCGGTTCCTATTCTTCGGAACTATTGGTGGTCTTCTTTGGTGTTTTTTTTCTTTTTTGCCCATGATGGGAATACATTAGAGTTCCCCAAACCATGGCTATAGCAATCAATACTAAGACACCTATCAGGGGATTTATTCCAAGTAGATATACGGCCAGGTTGAAAAGGCCGAATAATCCTCCGGTCAGCACCAGGTAGGCCAGCCACCAAACCCATAAAGGTTTGTTATACAAAAAATCCGAGAGTTTTTCCATCAATACATTACTCATATCATCCTCCAAAAATATAGCTAGGGACAACCATTACCCCTAGATCATTGCATTTAAACAGTCGTCCAGATTTACCCTGGCAAAGCTGGAGGAATAATCACTCATGGCGTAGGGAATGATCAGCTCCCGGTTATGAATCAAGGCTCCGCAGGTATACACCACATTGGGCACATAGCCCTCCCGTTCGTTCTCATTGGGTGATAATAAAGGAGTGGTCATCCTCCCGATTACCTTGGAAGGATCCTTCAGATCCAACAAAAAAGCCCCGATGCAGTATTTCCTCATGGCACCCACACCGTGGCTCAATACCAGCCAGCCTGCCTCGGTTTCAATGGGCGATCCACAGGTGCCTATTTTTACGAATTCCCAATCCATTTCAGGCTTCAGCAGTATTTTCGGTGTTTGCCAGAAATGAATGTTATCGGAATACATAAGGAGGATATTTTCATCATCCTGACGGGATAACATGGCGAATTTATTATTGATTTTCCGAGGGAAAAGGGCCATTCCTTTATTCTGAACGGCCGGCCCATTCAATGTGATAAACTTGAAATGTATAAAATCTCTGGTTTCCAGCAATTGAGGCAGGGTGATTTTCCCGTCATAGGCGGTATAGGTAGCGTAATAACTAAAGGAACCATCATCATTTTTAAATCTTACAAACCGGGCATCTTCTATACCGTTACTCTGGGTAGGTCCTGTTGGAAAAAGTATCCTCTGGGAAATATCGCTGTCTACTTCGAAACGGACTTTATAGTTTGATTTGGCCAAAAGAAGGATTCCATGAATGGATCTATCTGCAATAGTATCCATCTTGGTCATTGCTTTTCTTTCCTCTTTCAGCAAATCCTGCAGTTCCTTCATGGTAAAGGATTGGGGTAAACGTCCAATCACCCTGCGGCAGAAATGATTATGCAGCCCTGCCTCTTCAAGTTTTCTGGTAAAAAGATCCTTTTCATATTTATAAAAGGGTTCTAATTGGGGTTCGCAAACATAGGGATCATGGGGGAAAAGAGAAATTGCATTTTGATTATCTATCACTCCTTCACGGAAGGTAATGGAGGAAATATGTCCTTCTCCAACGGCTCTCAGGCTCAAAATAAAGCGGATAGAACCAGGGGGTTGAGCTGTCTGGTCGGGGTGCCGGACGATGGAAGGATTAAATAAAGCTGCAGATTCCGGGGAATATTCATGGCAAAAATAGGCCCCGATCAAGGTTTGCCGATTCTGGGAGATTTTAAATTCGGAATCTAAATATTCCAGAATTTGAGAATAACGATTATTAAAGATCTTCTCGATATGAAGGTGCCTATTTTTGAATTCCTGTAGAACCTCATTCAATTTTTCAGTCACCTGCTTTTCTGAAAGAGAAAGAATTCTATTGATTATATTACGAGTGATGGTTTTGCCTCCGGCAGAAAAGGGCCGAAGAAGCACCTTGGACCGGTCCGGTATCAATGTCGGTCCTGTACGTGTTGCCTCAACTGCAGTATCCTTGGTGGAGCCATGGGGATTGTTTATATTACGGGGATTATTCTTTTTCACTATTGGCCTCTCGTTTGGTTTTAAAACTGGCCATCTTACCCTGTAAAATATACATTTCTTCCAGGGAGATCAAAAAGGCCAGGGTGGATTCAGCACCCTGATTCTGGCTGCGTCGGTCTACATGTAGGCCGTCTCTGCAGCCCCCGCTGTCGGGATCATACATGGCCAGGCCTAAATCATTACGGCCCAGAAACCATTCAAAGGTTCTGCGTGCTTCCAAAGCCCATTTTGGATCCCTGGTAGTATTGAAGGCTTCAATGCAGGCTGTAATGGTGGCCTGTGCCTCTATGGGCTGTTGATCAAACAGGGCTTTTTTTTGTCCCTTGGGGTAGAATCCGTTTGAACCGATGGGCTGAAAAATGCCCTGCTCCGAGGTCTGAACACCGATCAGCCAGGATAGAGTTTTTAGCCCCGTACTCAAGACTTCCGGATGGTTCATCTCCCGGCCGCTGATAATCAGTGCGTGGCATAACTTTGCATTGGCATAGGTAACTTCATCTTCAAACCATTGCCAGTCTTCCGACGCGGCATCTTGAAACCGCTGCATCAATTTGTTTACCAATATCTCTCGAATCTGTTCAGCCCTCCGGTCTCCGTTGAACTGGTAGAGATATTCATTTATCCCGATAAGCGCAAAGGCCCAGGCCCGGGGAGACTTGAAGCTGGTAACCGCAGGAAGGGCTGCTTCAAAGAGATTTGCCGCCAGCCCATGGAATCGTTTATGACTGGGATGTCCCATGGCCATTCCAACGGCCCATACAGCCTGGCCGTGACAGTCCTCCGAGCCCTGTTTCTCCAGCCATTTCCGGTCAAAGCTCATAAAGTTTCTAAATCGGTTACCTTCAAAATCATAAGCATAATTTAGGAAGGCCCCATAAACAGCGGCCAACTGGTTGGTTATGGGAGTACTGCGGCCGGTTCGCTGTAGCAGCAGGGCAAGAATAAAGGCCCGGGCATTATCGTCGGTACAATAACCTTCGGCGAAATTAGGAACGCTATAGGAGGCATGTTGAAAGATTCCCGTGGAATCGCTCAGGCTGTAGAGGTGATCCAGTTTGAGCAAAGGCAGTAACCCCGGGGATTGGTCCAGGGTGACAATGGCTGAGGTTTTCCGGCCTAGAAAACTGTGATCCTCACCTGCTTCACGGAAGGCATCCATGTACTGTTGTGCCACGGAACTCCATATCATGCTGCGCCCCATGGCATAGGCATCCTTACGCATCCTGTGACGCAGTGAGGAATCACGGAATAATTCTATAACCGCCTCAGAAATGGCCTTTCCATCACGAAAGGGAACCAGTTTGCCTCGTCCATCTGCCAGAAGTTCTTTGGCATGCCAATAGGGGGTAGAAACAACGGCGTTTCCCGTGCCAAAGGCATAGGCCAGGGTACCCGAGGTAATCTGCGCTTCGGTTAGGTATGGTGTTAGATATATATCCGATGAACCGATAAAGCGGATTAACTCGTCCAATTCTACAAAACGGTTAAAGAAGACCACATTCTTCTGAATATTCAAGTCCTTGGCTAATAACTCCAGGCTGAGCCGGTAAAGTTCCCCTTCATCCCGAATCAGATTGGGATGAGTTTGTCCCACCACAATAAAAACGGTTTTGGGAAATTCCTTTAAAATATCCGGTAGGGCCTGCAGGGCATATTCAATCCCCTTATTGGGAGAAAGCAGCCCGAAGGTAAGAATAACCTGATTTCCCGCAACGCCGAATTCATCTTTAAAATAATTTGGATCGGCAAAGGGAACATCGGGAATTCCGTGGGGAATAAGATTTATTTTATCAAGGGAGACCCCATAGATATCCTTCAGAAGATCCCTTCCCTTCTCGGTCATTACAATGAGACGGGCCGAGAGATGAATGATTTCTTCCATAACTCTTAATTGGTCTGGATTTGGAGTTTCCAGAATGGTGTGCAGGGTTGTGACGATGGGCATTTGCAGGGCGTGAAGCAGGGCTAAGATATGACTGCCTGCGTCGCCTCCATAAATGCCGAACTCATGTTCGAGACAAACCAGATCCACATCGGTAATATTCAGAAAGTCCGCGGCCCGCATATAGGAGGATAAGTCCTGTTCAAAGATTTCAAAACGTACTTCCTCGGGATAATCATAACCCTCGGGTCTATCATTAACAGGAACAACTGGACACTCTATCTCTGGAAATTCCAGTGAAATAGAGGTACGCAGATCGCTGGTGAAGGTGGCTATACCACATTTTCTAGGAAGGTAATCGCCAATAAAGGCAATCTTCTGAATATTTGGTTTTTTTCGCAAATTTCACACTCTCAATAGGGGCTCAATGCCCACTTAGGCTACAGAAGCTTCGGCGCAGAACTGACGAAAGTAATAAGCATGTTGCATAATGCTTATGCTTATTGAAAAGCTGATATTTTTAGGGGTTTCTCTAACTCAACCAGGTTGAAAAATCATTGGAAGAAACAATCCTCACAGCTATAGATTGAAGTTACAGAATAGTATATTCGTTGTCAATTAAATAAACTCTTATTATTGATCCTTTAGCAATGGAGCATCACTTAATGGGCCAAGGATAGATCAAATATAAATAGTTGATTTATCTATGGAATCCCATTAAAGTATTATCGTTCTATTCAAACCGGTTAAAGAGAAGGGGTGACCCTTAAAAAACCACGAGTAGCCTTGACGGATTAGATTCTGACGGGCTCAGTTTGTCCATATTTGTAGAATCTCATCCTCAAATATTTTTTATTAAGAGGGTACTATGAATAACCAAGAAATTTATGAAATTATCAAAGCCAACAAGAGTGACTATTATAGCTGTGACTCAAAAGGATTTGAAACAGAGGGTTCCTGCTTTAAATTATTGGAAGAATATAACGGCTCCAATGCATTTGAAGTGGAAAAGATTTTTAATCACCTTTTTATTTCCGCAGGAAAAGAGCTCATTGAATATTTCCAATCAATCACTGACCAGGGAAGACTGGGTCTTTCCCAGGACTTTTTAAAGAATCAATGCAGGGGCTTTAAAGTGGAAGAGACTTGTATCAACATGGTTCTTTCCGGGGACAACGCACTGGAACATCCACTCCATGGGGATTATGAATTCAAAGCCATTCCCCCAGAAGACCATAAAACCCTGCAATCCTTTATGGACAGCTGCAGGAAAGAGGATATTGAAGAGGCCATGATTGATCTGGAAGATCCCGATTACCGGATAATTCTGGTTTATAAGGATGATATTCCTGTGGGTTATGCAGGTTATAGACTCTGGGGATCCACTGTGGGAGATGTGGGAATCCTGATTCACCATGAACACAGGAAGAAAGGATTAGCCAGCGCCGCCGTGGCAAAAATTACCGATCTATGCCTGGGAAATGGACATCTGCCCCTATACCGGGCTTCCATGGAGAATACCGGTTCCGTGGCGGTTGCCAGAAGAGTGGGATATACCCCCCTTTGGGAATCCTATGAGGGGGTTATAGAAGGGTGAAAAATTCTTGCAGCTTGTTTAAAGGGGCCTGTAGATTCAGGCGGCTTTTGGCCAGCATACGCAGCACAAAGCCCTGTTGATCCCCCAGGGAAGTGATGGCCATCTGAAGGGGCTGGGGAGGGATGGACTCTTCATCAAGAAGGGGGTAAATTCTCTTCCCCTCCTTCTGCTTCAGGGCCATGATCTCCTCGGGGACAGAGGAGTAACCGATAAAATAGACATTCACCATATGGTCCAGCCCCATAAAGGAAGCATAACTATGCGGATCATCCTGATGGGGTTCACATCGGAATCGCTCCTTCAGCAGAATCTTTCCTTCCTGCCGAATCTCCAAGTCCGAATGAAATGAGTGAAAGAGAAAACTCTCTCCGGAATCGCTGCGGCCGGACTGTATCCAATCCACCAGAAGAAGCTTTGCTCCTTCCCTCAAATTCCAACGCTGTTTCTGCGAAAAACGGGCCCCGCCATGGAGCACCACCGGTTCGGGGCGTATGATCACAGAACTGCCTGCATCCAGATGGGCATTCACATGAAACTCCGCATCCCTGAGGTTTTCATTCTTAAAGATATGTGAATTGGCCTGACTTTGTAGAACCATGGCGCTGTTTTTCTGGCAACGGATATCCAGAGAGATATGATCCCCCTGGAGCATGCCACCTCCATAGTTGGAGAACATCAAATTCACCGGCTCTTTTACAGAAGGGCTTCCCAGTTGAAAAATCCGCAGAGGAGCCCCATAGACCAGCTGAGTAACCCGGTTTTTACCCTGTATCTGCTGAATCTCCACCCGGTTATTCAGGCTTTCAGTGACCATAACTCTAGAACTGGAACCTTTATTCAACAAATCTTCATCCACCGCTGCTCCAGCTTTCAGGCTTTCCGTGGTTGAAACGCTCATAGGCCAAGCTTAACCAATACTCCGCAGGATAATATCACCGTACCGGCCAGGCTATGTCCGTAGCGGTGAAATCCCGCGGGGATTTTATGCAGGCCGTAAAGGCTGGCCAATACGATGATCATCATGGTCCCCAGGGTACCGATTAAAAAAATCAAAGACACCAGAAAGGCCGCTCCTATTCCGTAGGCCGCAGCGGGAAACATTAAAAGGGGAATAAGGGGTTCGCAGGGGCCAAAGACAAAGATGATAAAGAGCAGCCAGGGAATCAGCTTTTTCCCCTGGGGGGCCTGTTCTTCATGGTGATGATGATGCTTCACCTTGTATAGTCCCCAAAGGACATAGATCAAACCAAAGGCGATGAGCATCCAGGGGACAAAATCCCCCCGAAGAGCCTCGAACTTTTCCAGTAGGTGAAGCTGAATACTCAGGGCCAGCCCCACCGCGCCGATGAGGATACTGCTAAGCACATGGCCCAATCCGGCCACCAGGGTGATCAAAGACGTTTTAGTGAAGGACCAGTTACGACTACGGCCCAGGGCAATAAAGGGAAGGTAATGGTCGGGTCCTGCGGCGGTATGAATCACGGCGGTGAGAAAAGCGGTAATAAGCAGTGCAGAAAGTGTCATTGCCCCACCGCCTCAGCCCGCGCTTTAAGAATATGCTCAATCACCTCATCCACTCCCACATCGTGGGCAGCTTGGGCAAAGATAAAAGGTCCATGCCCCCGCATCTTACGGGAGTCCCGATCCATCACTTCAAGGCTGGATCCCACATATTGGGCGATGTCCGTTTTATTGATCACCAGCAGGTCGGACTGAGTGATACCCGGGCCGCCCTTCCGGGGAATTTTATCGCCACCGGAAACATCGATGATATAGATAGTATAGTCTGCCAGTTCCCGGCTGTAATCGGCGGCCAGATTATCCCCGCCGCTCTCCACCAGCAGCAAGTCTATGGCATTGTTATGATATTCCATCAGCTCTTCCAGGGCATTGAGATTTAAGGAGATATCCTCGCGGATGGCTGCGTGGGGGCATCCACCGGTTTTTACCGCCCGGATACGGTCGGCCGGTAGGGCCTCATTTCGCAGAAGGAATTCCGCATCCTCCTCGGTAAAGATATCGTTGGTCAAGGCAGCCATGCTCATTTTATCGCGCAGTTTTTTACAGATGGCCCAAAGAAGAGCCGTTTTACCGCTGCCCACAGGACCGCCGATTCCCACAGTGAAGGAGCGGCTCTGGTAATCACGATGCCCCAGGGGTTTATCGCGTTTCTCAAATTTCCCGGGATGATCCAGATGCTCGTGTTCATGATCATGATCTCCATGACCGCCTATTTTATGGTAACAAATTCTGTTAATCATTTTAATTCTCCTTAATTTTGGAAGAGTTTACTATACAAACTTTGATGCCCCGCCTGGGCAATATCCATGATCACCGAGGTCCTGACAGCACTGTCATAGTCCAGACCATAGCTCAACTTCAAAGCATCCTGCGCCATGGGCAAGCTGTGGCTTAACAGTTGCTGAGAAAGCCCGGGGCCACAGATTCCCAGCCTCAGGGCCGCGGATATCTGATCCCGCAGAAGCATAAACACATAGAGAGTAGCCAGACTTTCCAAGGTACTTCCCAGGGCTGTCATGCTGCGTCCCAATACATAGAGAAAATGAGGGGGCAAGCCCCAGTCCCTCAATTCCAGCCGCAGCTCTGCAACTTGGAACTGAGGATAAATTTGGGGAAGTAGACGTAGCCAAGCCCTGCCCTGGGTGATGGAAAAAGCCCTCTGAGCAGGCATATAGACCATAGCGTGATATTCCTCCAAGGCCTGATGTGACTGATCACCGCTAAATCCCCTTAGAAAGGGTACATCGAAGTGAGCAACCTGATGAACCAATCCCTGAAGATAGCTTTCAAAGTGAGGAACACTCTGGATGGCTCCGGTTTTCACCATCCATTCCAGACCGTTTGAAAAGGCAAAGCCTCCAAGAGGAAGGGCCGAATCGGCCAGCTGCATCAGCTGCATCATCTCCAGATGTTCCATTCACCGCTCCTAAAAGAGATTGTAAAGCTGCGCCAGGGGTAAAACTTCCGCTGGTTCACAGGTCAGGACTTCTCCATCCACCTCCACTCTATAAGTGGCGGGATCGATCTTTATGTTGGGCAGATAATCGTTGAGTTTCATATCCTTCTTTCCAATGTCCCGGCAGTGTTCCACCCCGACGGCCTTTTTCATAAGACCCCATTGCTGTACACGTTTTTCCGAGGCTTTAGATACAAAGATCAGAGAATTATTCTTAATGGCCGAGCCGAAACTGCCAAACATAGGCTGGCTATAATAGGGTTGAGGTGTGGGAATACTGGCGTTGGGGTCTCCCATCTGAGCCTGGGCGATCACCCCGCCCTTGATGATGATTTCCGGCTTGATTCCAAAGAAATCAGGCCGCCAGAGCACCAAATCTGCCAACTTCCCAAGCTCTCCAGATCCCAC
>JAQICO010000029.1 GCA_027858495.1 Spirochaetaceae bacterium | reverse complement strand
GTGCATACTGTCGGGAAAGCCCTGAACTTCCAGGCAATAGGCCGATCGATGGCCAAACTCTAGCCCTTGCCGTATTTTTACATTGGGGAAGTTGTTGCATGTGTAGAGCTGAACCGCATGTTGATTGGTCCAGATGGTCATCCTTCGGCCGGTTTTAGGAGACTTCACCTCTATCTGGGGCTCCTTTGAAGGGGGCAATTCAAAGCTGTGATCGAATCCGGCAGGATGCTTCTCAAAGGCTTCTTTTAGTGGTATAGCTTGATTGAAGTCCAAGGGAGATCCGGCGGTTTTTAGCAAATTCCCCGTGGGAATATCCAAATTATCGGTTTCTGCATAATGGGGGCTGCACATTCTCAGGGTTTGTTCATCAAGAGAGGCACCCATTCCTGAGAGATTCCAATAGGCGTGATTAGTCAGATTTACATAGCTTACTTTATCGGTGGTTGCCGCAAATTCCATAATCAGCTCATTCTCATCGGTCAGTATATAGGAGAAACGGACCTCAAGATTTCCCGGGTATCCCATCTCGCCATGAGGGCTCGTTCTTGTGAAATGGATTGCCACTCGGTCTGTTTCTTCTTGAATCTCCTGTTGGAATAGCTGTCGGTGAAAACCTTCAGGTCCTCCATGAAGCTGATTCCCCCGGTCATTCTCCACTAACTGATAGCTTTTACCATCAATATCAAATCGGCTATCCTTGATCCGGTTCGCATAGCGGCCTACGCTGGCTCCGAAGAAGTAGTTGTATTTTTTATATTCTTCCAGGGAATCAAAACCGGAAATAACCGAATCGGAAGAACCCGAGGAAGAGGGGACCATCACATCCACCAGGGTGGCCCCCCAGTTCATCACCCTAATGCTAATACCCTGGGAATTTTCCAGAGTGGTTAATTGCACCTCATGCTGTTTATGGCTGCCCCATATCTCTTTATGGATTTTCATGGTCCTTACTCCTCCTTAAAAGTCTGCAAGACTTTGATTCCTCATAGACTGAACATCACCTGATTTAGATAATTCTCGATCAGCTCCTGCTTACCGCTGGTCATCCGGTTGCACTGACCATCGATTGCAAAGTCTCTCAATTCTTCTAGGCTTATCTGACCGGCTTCGAATTTTGCGCCGGTTCCTGAGTCAAAGCTCTGGTAACGTTGGGTTAACATCTTGGCTAGCACTCCCTCTTCTTTTACCCTGTGGGCGATTTTTAAGGCCAGAGCAAAGCTGTCCATGCCGCCGATATGTCCGATAAACAGATCTTCAGCATCGGTGGAGTTCCTGCGTAGTTTGGCATCGAAATTTAACCCGCCGGAACCTAGACCGCCGTTGTCCAGCACCACCATCATAGCCTTGGTTGCGTCCAAGATATCCGTGGGGAATTGGTCGGTGTCCCAACCGTTTACCGGATCACCCCGATTGGCATCAATGCTTCCCAGAAGCCCTGCATCGGCGGCCACCTGTAGGTCGTGGGCAAAATCGTGTCCCGCTAGAGTAGCATGGTTTGCCTCGATATTCAGCTTGAAATCCTTATCAAGGCCATAACGGGAAAGAAATCCGATCACCGTTGCGGCGTCTACATCGTATTGATGCTTCGATGGCTCCATGGGTTTGGGTTCAATCAGAAAGGTTCCGGTAAAGCCGATCTTCCGTCCGTAATCCCTGGATAGACTAAGAAATTGAGCCAAATGGTCTAGCTCTCGCTGCATCATGGTATTCTGAAGCAGGGTATAGCCCTCTCTCCCGCCCCAAAAAACGTAGTTTTCACCCCCCAGCATAACATTTACATCCAAGGATTTTTTCACCTGAGCGGCTCCCCGGCTTAGAATATGGAAGTCGGGATTGGTTGCTGCACCGTTGGCATAGCGTGGATGGCTGAATAAATTGGAAGTGTTCCACAAGAGTTTTACCCCGGTGGCCTGCTGTCGTTGCAGAAGCATTTCTGCTACCTTCTGGTAATTCTCTTCATATTCCACCACCGATTCTGCATCGGGAGAGGCATCCACATCGTGGAAGCAGTAATATTTAACCCCCAGCTTGGTGAAAAACTCAAAGGCCGCGTCGGCTTTGTTTTCCGCTCGCTGAAGAGGGCTATCACCTTGATTCCAGGGATGGGACTGGGTTGCATTACCGAAGGGATCTCCTCCGTCGCCGCAGAAGCTATGCCAATAGGCAACGGCAAAGCGCAGGTGTTCCTCCATGGAAAGCTCTCCCAGCTTTTCTTGGGGATTGTAAAACTTGAATGCCAGAGGATTTTTGGATGTTTTTCCCTCAAAGCAAATCTTAGCAATACCGGGAAAAAATTCCCTTGATCCTTTAAAATAATTAGACATAAATTCCTCCAAAATTGATTATCCTGTATCCATACAGGGGTTTAAGCGACTAAATATATAGGGGTGACAAGCTCTTTACATAGCTATTATAAATTGAGAATCCTTTACGATATACCGGGATATTGGCCTCCATGGGATGATAATCCCGGGGCTTCAGGCATACATGTTCCCGGGTAATTTCTTCAAGGGATGTAGAACCTTCCGAAAGACTATTCATCATCCACAGAGACTGCAATGCCGCTCCGAAGGCCGCTGCTTCTCCCACGCTGGGAATCTTCACCGGAAGCTCCAGAATATCGGCGGTCATCTGACACCAAAGCTCGCTATTTGCGCCGCCGCCGATCAGCCGGATTTCCTGGGGATTAAAACCCTAATGGGGAAAACGGTCCACTCCGGTTTTCAATCCATAGATGCCGCTTTCCATGGCGGAACGAAGCAAATTGGCCTGGCTCATATTGTCCGAATTAAGACCCATTATACTGCCCTTGCCTCGGGGTAGGTTGGGCACCCGTTCTCCATTGAAAAAGGGAAGAGTAATTACTCCCTCCGCCCCAGGTGGAGCCTTCAATGCCTCCATATCCAATTCCTTCACCGATAAACCAAACAGATTGCGGTTCAATTCAGTAGCTACGGTGCAGTTCATCGTACAAAGTAAGGGTAACCAACCCCCGGAGGAAGAGCAGAACGCCGCTAGGTCCCCGGCGGGATCAATCACCGGACTATCAGAAAAACCGTAAAGGGTGCCCGATGTACCCAAGCTGACCGTTATTACCCCAGGGGAAACCGTACCGGTACCAATGGCCCCCATCATATTATCACCACCTCCGGAGGCCACAGGGATACCAGGGGTTAGGCCTAACTCTCTCGCCGGTTCCTCCAGCAGTCTACCGGCCGATCGCTGGGATTCGATCAGTGGTGGCAGCAGTTTCGAAAAATCTCTGTCAGGATCCAAGGCCTTTAGGATAGCCCTATGCCAGATTCCATTCCGGATATCCAGCAAGCCAGTTCCCGAGGCATCTCCCCGTTCCATGGTATATTTTCCGCTTAACCAGAAGTTTATATAGTCGTGGGGAAGCAAAATATGGGCCATCTTTTCATAGAGATCGGGATGGTGATTCTTTAGCCAGAGTATCTTTGAGGCTGTATATCCCGGCAAAATGGGATTTCCCGGACCTTTGAGAAGGGCCTTCTCTCCACCGAATCGCAGGGTTATTTCTTCACATTCATCCACGGTGGAGGTATCACACCATAGCATTACAGGACAAAGAACTTCTCCCTGCTGGTCGAGAGCACCAAAGCCGTGCTGCTGGCCCGATACCCCAATGGCTTGTACTGTAGATTTCAGTTTAGGGGGGATTTGTTCCAGGCATGCCTTTAGGGCATCCAGCCACCATTGGGCTTCCTGTTCTCGGGTTCCATCATCCCGATGGATCAATCTATGGGAAGATTGAGCTTCTGCAGCTATGCGGTGGTTTTCAAAGTCATATACAAGCACTTTGCTACTCTGGGTTCCTATATCAATCCCCAAGACTGTGTTCATCATGCCCCCTCCTCTGGAGTTCTCTATCCTCAGTATCATCTACCCAAGACTCAAAATGAATAGAGCTAATATTCAAAACATATATAAAATTGACATTGCAGGGGGGGAGGGGTTATTATTTCAATTACAATGATTGATTTTTTGGATATAGTATTTGTATATCATCTAAAGAGCCCCGACGACTTGCGTTGGCATAGCCGGATTCATTCCCACAGTAACAACCAGTACGAGCTCCATTATTTTATTCAGGGTGAGGGAAGCTTCCAGGCCAAGGACCGGTTTTCCATCCGACCGGGGCAGATGTTTATCAGTCTGCCCGAAGAGGTTCACCGGGTGGATGTAAAGAGCCTGGATGTACCGCTGATATACTACGCAGTACTTTTTTCCCCCAGGGATTCAGCGGCGGATCTTTCTAAGCTGCTGACCGGTCTGGCTATGCGCAATCCCCTTTCCCTTGGCAAGCATCACCGCTTTTTCTTTGAAGAGCTAAGGGAAAAGGCCCAAAGCAAGGATTCCATGCAGAGAAAGTCGGCGGAGCACCAGTTTCTTTCGTTGCTCTACCAGGCCGCTGCGGAAAATTCGGCCTTTCATTTCGGCGACGATCGCAACCGGCATATAGAACGGGCCCTTGGGATTATGCAGGAAAATATATTTAAAAGGCTGACCATGGAAGAGGTTGCCTTCAAGCTGAATCTATCGGATAGCTACTTCATTCGGCTATTTAAAGATAAAATGAATATGACGCCCAAACGTTACTTCACACGCTTAAAGGTGGAGGCTGCGGCCAGCATGTTATCGGGCAGCGAATTACCGGTGCACCGCATCGCTGAAAGGTTGGGATTCTCCAGTGAATTTCACCTGTCCCGGGTAATTAAACAAATCACCGGCTTCTCTCCCCGCGAATACCGTAAAGGTATACATCATCAAAGGGAAAGAAGCCGGATCAGGGAATAGATCGAGCTATGGGTAAATGCATTCAATCCTTACTTAATGTTCCCATAACCTGACATAAAGAATTCATATATTTTCCTAATAACATCAATATCCTTACTGGAAAGAAGTCCCAGTTTCTCTACGACAATAATTATTCATCAAGCCACAATATGGAGGTTACTCCCCTTGGGTAGTATTTACTTCCATGGGCAATCCCACTGCGCATTTGATCACTCCAGGCATACAATAGATTTTCTTCATTTAATAACCATCCATGGTGGGCCATATCTGCCTGTAGGCCTGTAATCTTTGTTTTTATACCCAGTATTTTTCTGGTTACAAACTGACATAGATAGATTTTAGACAGCCATGAATTATCGGCTGAGCTGGATAATTTCCATCCATTGTCTTCGTAGAGGCAAATTCCTTTTTTTAATACACTGTCTATATGAGTTTTTAATGATTTTATTAAGCCTCCATAGAGACCCTCTTCCTTTAACTCTTCTTCCATACCCAAGTAATAGGGAAATATAAGACCCTCCACTGCTGGAATGATTTTTGAGTCATTATTCTCTCCTATTATTGCAGGGATATAACCTTCTTTATTTAAATAGGAACTTATTGTATCCGATGCTTTTTTTGCTTGGTCAAGGGATAGTTCCCTAGATTCCCCTTGGAGGTATTTCCCTAAGATCAGATAAGAAGCCCAGCACTTAACAGCCATATAGATATTTTGTCTTGCCTGTCCCAGAGATTCGTCCAGGCTGTCATAGGTGGTAATCTCAGCTCCATCTATGGTTCTTGAACTATCTAAAGACATAAGTCCATTTCTCTTAATTGGGTCGGGATTATCCCTGTTTACCATGGATGTTAAACAAGATTCGAATATATCTCTGTTCTCTTCTAACCACTTATTATCCGAAGTCCCATCCACATATATACCTGCACATAATACCCAGTTAACCAACTGTTCATGGGTCATGTATGAGAAACAACCGGTTAAGCCAGCCTTTTCATAGGTGGAATACCCCTCCCTTGATATATGGTTATTCACTCCCATATCATGGGTGAAGCTGATACCTCCCTGGTAAAGGTTATCTTCGCCCGGGAAGTGGAGTTTATCCCTGTAGCTAAATCTATTAATAAACATATTCAGTTCGTTTTTTACGGTCCATGGGTTTTGTCTCATCTCAAAAAAGATTTGATCCACCGTTAAATCAAAGGTATTCATCATCCTGTATTCACCTTCGTTGACCACCCAAAAAGGTTTATCATCAAAATTGAGCAGTTGAGTCGATCCGAAATAACTTCTTATAGAATGGATCAATTGGAATCGTTGTGACTCATTAAGCTTGTTGTTGTTATATTCCTCATTAATACTCTCTGATAATCGTTTATATCGGGTAAAATTCTCCAGTGTAAAACGGCCAACCTCTGATAGGCTATTGAAATAATTCCTATACCAGTAGCTTGTTTCCACTCCTGTGGTAACCATTCCATCCCTAAAAAAACAGATGGCGAAGCTTATGGTTATTTTCTCTCCCTTTGGAACCTCTACCATGATTAGTCCTGTATTGCCTAAACCGAAATTATAATTCTCCCTTTTACTTTCTAAAAGAATTCCCTCGGGGGAGAAACCCTGGGCAACTACAGCATCAGAATGATTTGTAAAAATGGCTCGATTTCTACCCTTTGCAAAGCCTTTGAGGCCCTTCGGAAGATCATGGTTAATGTGGAGAGCATCACTGCTGTTTTCAGGATCAATACCAAAGAATGCCTTTCTATTTTTATGAGACTTTCTATTATCAATGGTTAATTCTATAGCGATGGATGGACAATAGGAAAATTTACAAAGCTCATCACTTTCTTTAAGGGGATCGGGAGCAACTATGGATGATGATAGGATGTTTAATGTTAAATCTCCCGCCATAAAAGTATCATTTCCAAGGTTGAACTCTCTGGTAATTTCAGTATCTTTATATTTATTTAGTAGTGGAGATTTGTCATTTCCCTCCTTGGTAAAATCATACCTTAAACTCTCGTCCTCCATAGACTCATAGAAGGGTAGCAACCAGTAGTTATTTTTATCCTGGTGCTCTAGGCCAATATAGACATTCTCTCTTGCAGGTCCTGGTAGTTCTAATCCAAGTCCACCGGATTTTCCTTTACATCCCAGCGTAAAGGTGGAATGAGCCCCCAATGGTGAATGAAAAGCATTAAAAAAATGTGTCATTATCAATCTCCTCTCTATTTAAGAATTTCAATGACGAAGAACTCATAAATAGACATAAATAACATAGGGCATAGGGGAACCTTTGCGACAGTCCCATCCTTCTGGATATTATGGCTCAATTATTACCTACATTGGAGAGAAAATGAATGAACTATTTATACAAAACATATATAAAATCGACATTCGATAGAATTATTTCAATAAAGAAGAAGAGGTAGTAAGCCCCAGGCGTAGGGAAAAACGATTTTGGTCGTTATATAGCAGGTCCAGGGATAATTCCCCGAGGATTAAATTCGCCAGAACACCCAGGGATATTCCACTGTAGAACTGATACTCCTGTTGAACATTAAAATCTACATTATCCCAGAGGGAGGCAGAATTACCGGCTAAGCGCAGGTAGATTTCATCGCCAGCGCCAAGGGGTAAATTGGCAACTTTGAAACGAATTTCCCCACCTATATAAGCACCGTTATTTCCGGAGAGTTCTTGATCGTAGTAGCCGAAGAAACCCAAAGAATCGCCTATGCTGCGGAGCTCCAATGGATGGGGTGATCCATAAAGAAGATGTTGTGTTTCCCAGCGGGAGGAAAAAATAAATCGGTCTCCCTTAAAGGGGATAAAAAACTCTCCGGTGGTTACGCCTTGAAGAAGAGGGAGCTGTTGATGGTCCAGGGAGCCATCCATAAGAAATAATCCATGAAACCCCCTGGTGGGAGTGATTACCCGATCCAGAGTATCTATAAGGCCTGTTGCTTTTACACCGCAGCGTAACCAAGTACTGTCGGTTAGAAAATCCATACCCTGCCGATGGTCCAGTCCATGGGATTCTCCATAAATCCCCGTGGAAAACTCCATCATTTTATATAGAGGTATTCCTAAGGCTATGCTGCCTCCATAGGCGGTATGAGCATAGACCGATCTCAGGGTACTGTTTTCATAGAATAGACGGGGGTTCTGCTCCCAATGACCTTCTGCAGAAAAAATCATATTCCTATTGAAGAAATAGTAGTCTGAATCCAATTGTATACCCGGAAATTGAGAAAGGTTAAGGTCCAGGCCCAGAGAGAAATTCGGATTATTTTCAAACCATTTCCGAAAGGCGATTTGTGCCTCTATATTGGATACATTATTGCTAAGAAAATGGGTGGAATATTCCAGGCCTAGGCTAAGGGATTCCGTGGGAACAGGCCGTTTTGGCGCATCTATGTTCAATGTGTAAAATCCAGGGCTGTCTGGTATTAATTGATACCAAAAGTGGCTATAGTCTCCACTGTCATAGTATCTATATAAAAAATCCTTCAATATAGATATGGAGGGATTGGCCCCGATGGATTCAATTAAATCCCCATAGAGTTTCTCTTCCTGAATAAAGTCTATTCCCCCGTTTATTATCACCCTGGCTATAGTGTATTTTGGTTCCCTGCTTATCCTTTGGATCGGTTCTTCTGTTGTTTTACCAATATATTCTGCCAGGGCGGCGATTTCTTCCCGCATCTCAGATGCGGCGTTATATCCCTCTTGAATCAATAGACCTCCATTGTCAAAATTAAGAAAGTCAAAATCACTTAACTTCGGTGATATAACCAAATCTGCGGCCTCTATACTTTCTCGCTGTCGTTCAATATTCCGAATCTGGAAGGCTTGATAATTAATCGATTCCAGGGAGGCCAAATCCTCTGGGTTTTCCTTTAGGGAATAAAGAGATACAGCGATGACAATATCGGCCCCTAAATCTCTGGCGACCCCGGTGGGGAGGTTATCCACCCAGTCTCCGTCAATAATATAGCGCCCTTGATATTTTACGGGTGTGAATAAGCCCGGTATAGCCATGGATGCCCGAATCACGGTTTTAAGGTCTCCCCGGGAATAGACGATTTTCTCGCCGGTCAGTAAATCTGCACCGATGGCCCGAAATGGGATGGGGAGGTCGTCGAAATCCATTTCGCTGGAATAGGAAAGGAGATGTTCATCCAGGAATTCTACCACGTTCTGTCCATGGGATAATCCTGTATTACCCAAGTACTTATTATCTGAATTCTCTAGAGTTAATGCATATTGGGCCTGTCTCATTTTTTGCTCAAAGCTCAATTCACTTCTTTTATAACTGTCGGATAATATATCAACCCAATTGATATTGTAAAAGATATCTTCCATTTCCCAGGGGGTATATCCAGCACAGTAAAACCCTCCAACAACACTTCCCATACTGGATCCCAATACAATATCAGGATGAATACCCTCTTCTTCCAGCACTTGAAGAACGCCCACGTGGGATAATCCCATAGCGCCACCACCGGCCAACACCAGGGCGACAACGGGGCGGTCATGCTCCTGGGAGAACAGTAGGGCAGTGCATAACATGCAGAGTATAAGGAAAGCATTTTTTTTCAAAGAAAACCTCCATAGAAAAGTTAACAAAAAGAGATTATATTTTTTCCTTCCCGCTATATTACCACAGGAAAATTGGATTGCCAGGTCCTTTATAAAAATAGTCCAAGATCTCAATAAGAATAATAGTATTCTGCCCTCTTCTAACGAATATATTCTTTGCAAAACCCAAGTGTCATCTTTAATGCAGAAGGGGAGATGTTTCATAAGGCTTTGGTCAAATGGGTCAAGAATAAGTTTCGTCGGTTGAAAAGACACTGGAGTAGGGCTTTTGGTTATTTCAGGAATCTTGCCAAAGGGGAACCGAAACTATTAGCTTATTGGCAATGGAATTGCTGTCTTTAAGGTTGAATATGAAGAGCCCTATGACGGGAGGGGAGAAGGGTTAACAACAGATCACACAGATGGGAAG
>JAQICO010000425.1 GCA_027858495.1 Spirochaetaceae bacterium | reverse complement strand
GAAATAAAAAGGCCTTTATCCTTAAAAAAAAGGACAAAGGCCCACTAAATACTAAAAAATATATTAATTCGATTCAGGTGTGGTCATCTGGTCATAAAACTTCACAAACTTATTCCGGTCTTCGGTTCCTCTCATGTGTATAGCAGGTCGTGGGTGTTCGTTTAATCCTCCAGTTATCATATAAGGTATTAAATAACCCCATTCGATCTCTTCTCTTAAGGGGCGGTAATTCTCTTCAATTAGCTGAAGAATGGGACGAACATCGTATTTGGGATTTTTTAGAAAATCAGTTAATAACTCCAAACAGCAGTTTCCTGCACCTCTTCCAATTCCGTAGGCAGAAGCATCCAACATATCGCATCCATCAATTATCGCCTGAATGGTGTTACCAAAGGCAAGCTGCCGGTTATTATGACAATGGATTCCTATGGTTTTTCCAGGCAGGGCTGCCTTGTATTTTTTTGCAAGCCAGGTGATATCTTCGGAATACATAGAGCCGAAGGAATCTACCACGTAAACGCAGGAAACACTACTTTTGCTCAACTGTTCCAATCCCTCATCCAGATCCTTTTCCAAATTGGTGGACACAGCCATAATATTGATAGTGGTTTCATAACCTTTATTCATACACATGTCTGAAAGCTGAATGGCTTTATCCATATCTCTTAAATAACATGCCACACGAATCATAGAAAATGGACTGTCTGCCACAGGAAGAATATCTTCCTTTTCAACGCGGCCGATATCTACCATGCAAGCTAGCTTGGAAGTTAACTCAATACCGTCCAATACCTTTTTAACATCATCATCCTTACAAAAACGCCACTTGCCGTATTCTTTGGGATCAAATTGACTCTGCGAAGCCTTATATCCAATCTCCATATAGTCTATTCCTGCTTGGGCAACCCTTTTATAAGTTTCTCGAACCAGTTTGTCTGAAAATTGCCACTTATTAATAAGACCGCCGTCTCTGATGGTACAATCTAATATTTGTATACTTTCTCGGTACATTTAACGCTCCCGTAATATTCTTTGCGTTTCTTTATAGCAGGACAGATAGTAAAAAGTCAAAGGGTGAACGCAATATTAGAAATATTATCACTGAATAAAAACAAAAAAGCAAGATCATTAAACGGTCTTTGAAAGGGTGAGTAATCGCTATTAATAGGGAAGAAGCCTTTAAAAAGCTCCTTCCCCTTTTAGAATTTATTTTTTGTTTTGAGAAACGTCACCATCTTCTAATTGTTTCAACAAAACCTCAACCTTCTCTTTAAAAAGAGTTCGATTAAAAATACTGATGCGGAATCTTTTTTTAGGGGTGTCCTTAAGGGGAGATTTAAGCGGACAGCGCAGAGTATAACTTCCGTCCAGATGATCGGTCACAGTCATATCCTTTCCTTTGGCAATGTTTTCCATTACAAATTCACCATAACCTGGTCCCAGATAGTTACCATAATTATCCATGGGTGTGGCCTTTAATATAAGGTCTCCGGTCTTAGGATCTATTTTTCGTTCCACCTTGGAATGTTCCAGATTTATCTTCGGACGAATGGTAATGGTCTGACTGGTGATTCTTTGGAACACCCCGATACTGCTGTAGTAACCCTTTGTTAATGTTCCTATTTCCTGACATGTTTTTCTTCTTCGCACCATTTATACAGCTTTACAATGCAGGGGATTCAATAAACGCTTCTCCCATAAATCTTGCTGAAAAGGATTCAGGGAATTCTTAACACTGAAGTACAAACTTCTCGTTCCATCAAATAAATCTTCTTTAATTTTTCCAATGATAATGGGGTCTATTCCAGCAGCTTCTCCATGACTAGAAAGGTTACTCTTCTTACGATTGATTCTGAAGGGCTTCATAAAATTGTGCCAAAAGGAGTACACAAAAAAGCGGTTCATAGAGTTGCTTATATTTCTTGAAAATTGAAGAGTCTCTCGAACATGCTCTGCCTGATCCTTGCGTATTTGACGATCTATATAATTACATGGAAACAATTTATTACTAGTATTCCTCTCCTCTTTTGAATCGGTCTTACGATGAATGACCTTCTCCATTTTAGGATGTCTTACAAACTGATGGTGATAAATTTGGTTTTTATCGGTATCTAAAATTATGTCTGTCATATAGCTGCGATCCAACAATGCTGCAAGGTAATCCAACAGTTCTTTGAAACTGCGAGAAGGGGCTCCTTTTTCGAAGGTAGCTCGTTGATATAGTTCCTTAGCTTTTTCTTTTTGTGCCTTGGTGGTTCTTCCTTTTCGATGAAAAAAGAATGAATTGAAATAGTAAATAAATTGGGATTTACTTCCCACAAGAATATTTATGTTGGTGGGAAAGAATTGAGAAAGTACAAAACTTTCCAGTCCATCGGCGGCAACATCTTCTTTAAGTTCCAATGTCTCGGATAGCTTTGCGAAAAGAGCCATGGCCTTACGGGCCAATCGATCGATCCTGTTTTGAATCAGGCTAGGTGAACATCGAAATTGCCGAGCCATATCTCTGATTCCCGATGAAGAAATCATAGCATCTACCAGGCGTTTATAATCGATGGATTTATGGGCATAATAGTTTATATCAAAGACATTTATGTTAAATGTCTGTCTACAATTTTTACACTGATATCGCTGAATCTTTTCTTGTCGTTTATTACTCTCGAAGCCCTTCTTTCTAAAGGATGGTTTAATCTCTGATTCTGCTTTATTGCTTGGACAAAGGGGATTGGGACAATGGGGTATACGGTGCATCTTTTGCCTCCTATACATTTCATATAGGAAGTTAAGTTGACATCGCTTCAGCAACTAGGGGAATTGATGTCAGCCATTGGGAACCTTAGGTGATATATTCAGATACATGAAGAAGAAAATATGCCTTTAAATTTATCATTTTTAGAATCCTGTTCCGAAAAAGTACAGAACAAGATCGGTAGGATCATAGAAGAGGGAGAGCTGGAAGCCTATTTAAAGGACCTCTATCCCGAGAATAACAATATCAGTACGGACAAAGCTCTTTTTACCTATGCCCAGGTGATCAGAAAAAAATATATGAAAAAGGCCCCGCCTGCCCATAAAGTTGTTTTTGATGAGAGTGACGACCATGTGTACAATGCTCTAGGTGACAATATCAATGACCTGATCCTCTCAGATAACGGCCATAAGATTAAAAATGTGATTCGCATTTCTTCTGTGTATAAGAGTGCTCCAGCAGAACTTTTCCATATGGTTCTAGTTCATGAACTGGCTCATCTGAAGGAAAGAGATCACAGTAAAAGCTTTTACAGACTCTGCCAACATATGGACGATGATTACGACCAGCATGAATTTGATTTAAGGCTCTTTCTTATCAGCAAGGGCTATTGAGGGGCTATTTTAATTATTTGATGACCACTCTAAAAAACCGCTTCTTCCCGGCCTTTAACAGAATCTCTCCATCCACAATATGACTACTGTTAATCACAGCATCCACATCATTAATCTTATCCCCGTTAACTGCAGCGCCGTTTTGCTGTACCAGTCTGCGGGCCTCGCTCTTGGAAGTACACAGGCCGAACTGGCTGAAAAAGTCCATAATATTGATGCCTGATTCCAGTTCAGAAGCTGCTAATTCCCCTGTAGGCATTCCATCTTTATTAGCACCGCCGGCAAAGGCTGCCTTGGCCCCGTCTAAAGCTTTTTTGGCTTCCTCTTCTCCATGGATCAGCTTGGTCAATTCAAAGGCCAGGATTTCCTTGGCCTGATTGATTTCCTGATCTTGCAATGAACCCAGACGCTTGCATTCCTCGATGGGTAAAAAGGTATAGAGCAGCAGGAATTTTTCCACATCTCCGTCGGGAACATTTCTCCAGTACTGGAAGAAGTCGTAAACCGAGGTCATTCGGGAATCCAGAAAGAGGGCGCCCTTCTCGGTCTTGCCCATCTTTTTACCGTCGGAACGGGTTACCAGGGGAAAGGTAAGCACGGCGGTTTCGCCCCGCTCCACCCGGCGGATAAGGTCCATACCGGAGATCATATTGGCCCATTGGTCATCGCCACCGATCTGCAGGGTACATCCGTACTTACGGAATAGCTCCAAAAAGTCGTAGGACTGTAATAATTGGTAATTAAATTCGATGAAGGATAATCCCTGTTCCCGTTCTAAACGGGCCTTGAAGGTTTCAAAGGTCAGCATACGGTTCACCGAAAAATGACGGCCGATGTCTCTGAGAAACTCAATGTAGCCCAGACCCATAAGCCAGTCGGCGTTATCCACCATAATGGCCTTGTCATCGCTAAAATCGATAAATCGGGCGATCTGTTTTTTAAAGGCCTCGGTGTTGATGGTAATTTGCTCAGGGGTGAGCATCTTCCGGGTTTCCGATTTGTCGGTGGGGTCACCGATCCGGGAGGTACCCCCGCCTACCACGGCGATGGGCTTATGGCCGGCCTGCTGTAAATGAGCCATGGCCATAATGGGAACCAGATGGCCCACATGCAGGCTTTCCGCCGTGGGATCAAAACCGCAATAGAGGGATATCTGTCCTGATGACAGCATTTTATCCAGCTGCTCTTCGTCGGAACACTGTTTAAAAAATCCCCGGGATTTTAATTTGTCTAAAGCCTGGCCCATGGTAATACACTCCTGAATCGTTTAATCCAGAGGATTTTACACCATGGGCTGGTTTTACTCAAGAACAGCTAAAGAATTTAATATTCCTTAAGCTGAGATTGATTTACTCCTAGGATTCCATTTTCCATTGAGGGAAATCGGGATCATCGCCGAAAAGTTCTTTAATATTGCTAATATCTTGACTAGTTATGTCCTCATAACGCCACCAGTAGGTAAAGCTAGTACCCCCATTATCCTCTGCAACAAAAGTAATACTAAGAGGAAAAACATTTAGATATCCCTCTTTTATCTCAAAATTTATATATAGAGGTCTTACGGGAATATTATCATCACCAGAAGACCCTCCACTATATCCCGTGAATGGTTGAACTCCGGTTGTGGCATAGGTACCGGGTTCAAGATCTGAAATAACCTCAAAATCACCCCTGGAGTTCATAATAATAGGGTCATCTATCCCTGCAATGAAAATTCGGAAGAATAGTTCTACATTGTGAGGAGAGCTTGTTTTAGTATTAAGCTCATCATAACAAGGAATAACCAGTAGGCCCCCACTGCTATCTGCCACAGCAGGTATATTGGTTACACAGGAAAAAAGAGACATCACAATTAAGGGCAGCAATAAATACTTCATTTTCATAAATAATTCTCCATATTTTTAGCGCCATAATATAGGGGATAACTTATTATTGCAAGTAATAAATAAACTCAATCATTTTATAACTTTCGCTTTCAATAGTGTAAGCTCCTTCAAATCCTCCATTTCCGCGATTTCGTAACAGTGGGCGGCATATAGATAGAGTTCCTTGATGAAAGACTTATCCTGTCCCAGGGGTTCTAAAATTTCCGCAGCACCGAGGAAGTCCTGGGCCCCCGGAACTGCTTTATTGAACACTGAATTGGGAACATGTCTTGAAACATGACCCCGATGAATCAAAATATAAGCGCGATCCCTGGGTGGCGGATTTCCAGCCAATGCCTCTTGGAAGAGTTCAAAGGATTTATTTACCAGGGCCACCGCTTCTAGAACCGGTTTATCTGCTGCCTGCTGGGCGGTCAAGGTTCCTAAATATGCCAGGATCAAGGGATTATCATCCTCTTTCCTCAGTTGGGTGAAATACTCCAGTGCTTCTACATTCCTCCCTAATTTAAATAAGAGGTCTCCCCTTTCCATGGGGTCTAGGTCATCCTTCTGTAGAGAATTCTCCCAGGCTTGAATTTCCTGCTGAGTTGGCCCGGGAATTTCTTCAAGATAGGTTGAGTTTGAAGGTTGGGCTATTTGACCGGGGATCACTGGGATAAAGGGGATCTCAGGATTTGCAGCAGATAATATATCTTGCTGGGAATTATCCTCGATGCAAAGCATATCAAATATTCTTGGAGTTCTCCCATCGGCAGCGCCTCCGCTATTACGTAGACTGGCTTCTCTCCGCAGGGGTTGAAAAGCACTGATTTCATCGTAGAAACCGGTTATCACGGCGTGATAGGTGATTCTACCGTCTAGAATTTGTTCCAGGTCGCCCTTCAGGGGCAATCTTATGATATAACGCTGTTCCTCGGTGTTTTCATAAAGGGGGATTTTATCCACCACCTTTCCCGTGGAATCGTAGAGATAAACCTGGCCTCTGGGAGCATAAATCTCGGCCATTAAATCCCATGGATGCTGCTGATCAAAGCGGACCAGTTCCTGTCGGGGAGCTGGGCTGGAGGTACTGCCTCCTTCCATGAAATCCAGATAAATCCGTAAGATCAAATCATCCCGGTGTTCACTAAAATGAGCCATGGTAACAGACAGCTGCCAGAAATGGGGTTCTTCACTCCAGGGCGCATCCAGCAGGGGTTGATATACAGTATATTTCAACAGGTCCAGGGTACCCTCTTCATAATATTGATGCAGGGGATATTCCAGGGATCCTGCTCCGGCATCATCCCGAAAATCGTCGTAGTATTGAGCAATCACGGTTCCCCCGGAATAGTTAGGATCCACCTGCAAGCCAAGGGCTCTATGAAAAAAGGTTTCGTATCTGCGGCTCATATAAAATCCCATGGGTACGGTAACCATGGAGACTAAACCTAATATCAAAATGAATAGTCTTTTAATCATCCCTGAACTCCTTAAAATAGATTAACCAATAACTTCAAACTATGAATTGCAAAGCTGTAGGAGATAATGGTTCCGCCGGTGAATGCCGCTAAAATAAATAGATTCCTGGGCTGAAGCAGTTCTTTAAAGAAGGCTGGTGCCTTTGGAAAAATTCTCTTTTTTCCGCGAAGATGAATATCCAGGGCGCCGGTGGGGCAAAGATCAATACACTCCCCGCAGAGGGTACAGCTGGATCGAATATTTTTACCCATGGAAAAACTGGGACAATGTTTTTCACATTGGCCACAGCTTATACACAGAGATTTATCCATCTTCACCTTGAAGGGAGCAATCTTAGAACCGATCAATCCCTGCATGGCGCCAAAGGGGCACAGCAGTCCGCAGTTAACCCTTCTTCGGCTAAGAATGGGCAGAATAATCAAGGTTCCAAAAAATAATACAATCATAAGTATAAGGGCAACGGTATTGCGGAGGTTGGTGGGAGATTCGAATTCAGTGATGAGCTTAAAGGGGCACAACCATTCACAGTAGATACTGGTCAGGGTGATAAGAGAGCCCAAGACTACAAAGAGCAGCATGGCTTTGGGCAAATTTCTTATCCAGGGAGCCCGATTATCCATGTGTAATTTAGTCTTTTGAGAGATTCTGGAACATCCGTCATCCCATCCTCCGTAAAAACAAACCCAGGAGCACCATCCCCGCCCCAAGGAGATTGTCATAAAAACCCATATGACCAACATGGAATAGATGGAGGTATAATGGCCCATCAGACGACCTGGGAAAATCACCATCTTTTTTAATATCATGGGAATCATGGTGATGGGTATAACTATATGACAAAAGGGATTTTCATTGTTCACCACTGTGGACTGAGGAATAAGCATGGTTCCCCGCTCAATAATGAGATCGTGAATAAAGGCAGGAAAGAACAGCAGAGCCATGGAGACAAAGAATATTCTCCGATACTTGGATATTTTTCCCGTTTTGAACATCAGAAAAAGCAGGGTTAACAAATAGAGTCCATATATCAGAGCATAGGGTAATTCCCCGGAACCTGCGGCGTTAATGCCAAAAAACATCAGGGGGAGAATATAAATGGCCAGCAAGATTAAAACCTGCGGAATGGATAAAGCAGAGCTTGTTTTTTTCATCCCTGCCACCTGCCCAACTGTAGTATCCCCAGAAAGAAGAAAAAATATCCCCCCATCATCAGCATGGTTATGCGCCCGATTCCCTGAAGTGCCTCTTTATGTTTTTTTAGAAAGGGCAGCAGCATTAGTACCACCAGATAGATAGAGGTTCCAATAAAGAATAAAAAGAAGGAAAACATTCCCTTTACCGGGCCTTGGGTAACCCGGGTGGCCATGGCCAAAAAGGGAGGACATAAATTCAAGCCTGTGGCCAAGCCTAAAAAGAGCTCCGCCCTTTTCTGGGGCATTACTTTCCGGGCTTTTTGGCAGAGTCCCTTTTCCTTTGGAAGAAATGCCAGCCCTCGAAGCAGCATCATCAGCCCAACCAGCATATAGGAGATCAGCATAAATCGATCTTTCACCAGGGGTGATAGATAGTTAAGCAGTAGCTGGCCGGTCAGGCCGAGAATAAATCCGGCTAATATATATCCTATTAAACGGCCCGTTAAAAATCGTAACAGAGCGGCTCCCTGCCCCCGATGTTCCTTCATGTCGGACATAAATAGGGGAAGTGCCACGGGTCCGCAGAAAATCATGCAGGAGGGTCCGGTGGATAATCCAAGCAACAATGGTTCTAGCATCTATTCCTCCAGTAAGAAAAGCTGATCTTCCGCCATCACGGCCCATTGGCCCTGGGGATCATGATCCATGGCCGAATAATAATAATCCATGGCGAGATTCCACATCTCCAGGCCCATCATCAATTCACCCAGATAGAAATAATATTGAGATTTTTCAGCTTGAGACACTTCATCAAGAAGCAGCCAATTCTCAAGAGAATCCAGATCGTCGGTGAGCACCTCGTATCGGTTTAAAGGAGAGTTCTGGCTTACCGCTAGTCCATTGGCCAAGCGAAGAATACGGATTCCGATAACATCGGGGGCCAGGGCTACTGCTTCATCGATTTCCTGAGATCCTTTATCCAGCAGGCGAAGAGCTCCCAGGGGATTATCCTCATCTTCCATGGAGGCCAGCATGGTAAGAACGCTACCGTGATAGGCCAGGGCAAGGGGACCGTCTATGTCTTCCAGGGTTTCCCGGGCAATCTGTCCGTAGGCCGCCGCATCGATCATGGCCATTTGATGATAGGCAATGCCCAGGGCTAATTCATTCTGTTCAATTTCCCCCTGTTCCCATTGGGCTAAAAAAACTTGTCCCAGGTCCAATCCATCGATGGCTTGAGCCTGGGAAATAATATCTATTGAAAAAAGACCTTCCATGGCTATAAAAGCCATCACAACAAAACACCATAACTTCATTTTCTTCTCCTTTTAAATTCCATCAGCTTTCCAGCCGACCCAGTAAATATATGGAACGCCTATTTAAACGCTCCGCTGCGAAAAATGCCGCAGTCTGCATATCGTCAACTGAAACCATGTCCCAATATCCTCCAATAATTCATCTACGTCCTAGTAGGGCTGACCAAAATCCACATGGAATTGAAGGGTCCACTCACCCCGCAAATTGCTACCTCCATAGAGTTGAACATCCACAAAAACCGGGGCCTCAAAGTACATATGTATTCCTGCACCCAGGGCTTCCTGCCAATGAGAATCATATAAATAGGTTAAATCGCCATAGACGAAGGGATATAGATTGAACTTTTCCAATTTCATGGGTAATGCAAGATCTCCGTTATAGCTGACAAAGTCATGGGAAGTGCCCTGGGCCTGCAAAAATCCAGACCGCAAATAACCATCTATCAAGGATTTTTTTAGGTAGGGATCCAAAACTTCTTGACTATGCAGCAGAGAGACACGGCTTTTCTGCACAAAGGGCCCCAAGGGAATCCAACATTGAAGGTTGGCCTCTGACCGACCGTAGAGTTCCTGGGGATTCTGGGCAAGGTTTTCTGTAAAGGCCTGAAGACTGAGTCCATAGCGGAATTGATCCGCCTCCTGGGGGGTTGAATGAAATTGCCCGGTAAGAAATAACTCCTGCCGATCATCCAGTAGTAGAGTATTTCGCTGCAGGGGATGCCAGGCGGCCCACCCAAAAGACAGGGAAGAATCCGGAGTAACACGATAGTTCAACTGCCCTAATCCATGGGTAATCCCAAAGTAATCCTCCCAGGGCAATGCCCCGGCATATCCGGCCTGCAGGGTGGTGCTCCATGGGCTCCCTGGCAAAAAATGATAGATATATTGAATGTCCGTACGATTATATCCAACTGTTAAAAAAAACTGGTCTCCCCTTCCCTTCACATTATTCAGCCCCCAGCTCGCCCAAAGGGCATCTGCCATATAACGCTGACGGAATCCCTCTTGAGCCTGAATGACCAGGGTGTAACGGTTCTCAAATTGTCTTGAAGCTATGAGATGTAATTGAAGACCGTAAAAAAGACCCGACTCTTCCAGGCGCACCCGTCCTTGATTCACTCTTCTCTGCAGATCCTCAAAATCCAAGGTCTGTAGGGGCTGCAGAGCAATTTGAGACAAAATCACCCGGGGGTGGGTAAATCCTCCGGTTAGTCTTACAGGATATTCTTGGGGATCTTCCCAAACATAACGCTGCCCCTGGATTTCCAGTTTGATCCGCTGGACCATCACCTGTTGAGCTTGTAGAGAACCTAGGGCTATAAAAAAAAGAATAAAAACTCGATTCCTGGTCCTATTATGGCTTCAACAGGAGGGTTAAATCGGCCAGATTTAGGTTGAATTCATCTCAACCCATGGGTTGATTTTTTATTTTAGAGCGTTCTTGATAGAGTAAAAGGGACAAGTTAAGTCTGATTTAATTTTTCAAAGGGCAGATGGATTATAGACATTTTTCATATATTAAACTCTATATACAGAAAGGCTAGGTCAACTTTCGGGAACATAGAGTAGGGAATATACCAAGCCCCTCGATTAGGTTATAATAACTCTCATGAAAAATCAGGATGAAATAACCCATCGATTGAAAAAGCATTACCCAAGCCTTAAACCTTTCATAAATTATAGCAACCACTTTGAATTGATCATCGCTGTAATATTAACAGCAC